>CAXNEN010000250.1:0-3000 GCA_964201505.1 Opitutales bacterium | reverse complement strand
CTCTGCGTTGGTCTTGGGGTCAATGAACTCGTCGGTGGCATCGCCCTCGGCCCGCTGCAACTCCCACCGCGCTGGGCTCCGGCCATCGTCACGTTCCCAGTCGCCCTCCGCGTGGAGTGCTGGTTCTTCATCGCCTACGCTGGTCTACTGTTCCTTCCTTGGCGCCGCATCACCAACGCCCAGACCTGGAAATGGATGTTCTCCCTGCTCTGCGTCGCTTCGGTCGTCTTCGCCATGGCAATGATCTGTGAAGTGATGGCCAAGAACTACATCGCGCAGAACGCCGGCCTCAAGGCGAAGATCCCGGTCTTCCAGGCGGTCTTACTCTTCCTCGGATTAGGTCAGATCCCAATCGAACTATTCAGCCGCAAGCCCGAGCTGCTCGACTGATCAGAGTGCGGCGTGCAACGCTTCGGCGCGGCGGATGGCTTCTTCGAGCGTCGGCGCGGTGACGGTGATGTGCCCCATCTTGCGACCCGGGGCGGCTTTACCCTTGTCGTAGAGGTGCAGCTTGGCGGAAGAATCCGCGAGGACCTTAGTCCAGTCGGGCTCCTGGCCGTTGCGCCAGACGTCGCCCAGGAGATTCACCATCGCCGAAGGCGCCAGCGGTTTCGTTCCGCCGAGCGGCAGGCCGCACACGGCGCGGATATGCTGTTCGAACTGGCTGGTCTCGTTGGCGTCAAAGGTTTGGTGGCCGCTGTTGTGCGGACGTGGGGCGAGTTCGTTGACGACGATGCGACCGGCCTTCACGAACATCTCGACGGCAAGGAGGCCGACGAGCTGGATCTTGTCGGCGATGCTGAGGGCCAAAGCGCGGGCTTCGGCGGCCGTCGCTTCGGAGATACGGGCCGGCGAGACCGAAAGATGCAGGATGTGGTTACGGTGGATGTTCTCGGCCGGGTCGTAGACCGCGGTGCGGCCATCGACCGTACGCGCGACGAGTACTGAGATCTCCATCTGGAACGGTACCCACTCTTCAAGAACGCCGACCGCGCCGCCGATCTTGTCCCAAGCCGCGGTGAGATCCGCCTCGGCGGTCGGCAACTTGACCTGTCCTTTACCGTCATAGCCGAAATCAGCGGTCTTCAGCACGCACGGGAAGCCGATAGTCTTCACGGCCGCCTGCAGCTCCACGAGCGACGATACCACGGCGAAGTTTGCGCACGGGATACCCGCGGCACGAAGGAATTCCTTCTCGCGACGACGATTCTGGCAGGTCGCGAGGACGTTCGCGGACGGATGGCACGGGACCGACTTCGCGACGAACTCGACGGTCGCGGGCGGGATGTTCTCGAATTCGAGCGTGATCCGTCCGCAACCCCGAGCGAAGCGGGTGAGCGCAGCGGTGTCGCTCCAATCAGCGGTCACATGCTCATCGGCGATACCCGCAGCACAAGCACTAGCGGAAGGATCGAACGTACGTACCTTGTAGCCGAGACGGCGCGCAGCGATGGCCGACATGCGACCGAGCTGGCCGCCGCCGAGGATACCGATGGTGCCACCGGGCTGCAGGGGTTGCTCCATGGCTTAGCGCTTCTTGCCCTTGCGACCTGGAGTTGGGTTCTCGAGCACGGCCTTGGTCTGCTCGGCGCGGTAAGCGTCGAGTTTCTTGGCGAGCTTAGCGTCGAAGAGCGCAAGGATGGCGGCGGCGCCGAGCGCGGCGTTGATCGCGCCGGCGCGGCCGATCGCAAAGGTGTGCACCGGGATACCCGCTGGCATCTGGACGATGGAGAGAAGCGAGTCGAAGCCGTCGAGAGACTTCGACGGGACGGGTACGCCCATGACGGGAAGCGAGGTCATCGCGGCCACCATGCCGGGAAGGTGCGCCGCACCGCCGGCACCAGCGATGATGACCTTCAGCCCTCGGCGTCGGGCGGCCAAGGCGTAATCCTTGAGCTTAAGTGGCGTACGGTGAGCGCTCACGACCTCGGACTCGAAAGGGACGCCGAGCTTCTTCAGCGTGTCGGCGGCATTGACCATCGTCTCCCAATCGGACTGAGAACCCATAATGATCCCGACCAGAGGTGCGGAGGAAAGCGCGCGAGCCATGCCCGAAGCGTGTCGCAGCCATGCCCGCCTGTGAAGCCCGAAGCGTAAAAACTACTCCGCGAAGGGCACGTATTCTGGGACTAAATCCCGCATGCCCTGCTTGCAGGCCTGTCGTTCCAAGGGAAGCAGGGCGCGGACGCGGCTCACCAAGGTTTCCGTGGTATCCTGCGAGACGAGGTCCGCTACGAAGCGAAAGACTCGCGGGTGCTCGGTCGGTCGATACTGCTCCCCTTCGTATTGAAGTTCTTCGACCAGCTTCTCCCCTGGCCGCAGGCCGATGATCCGAATTTCGATGTCAATGTCGGGCCGGAGGCCGCTGAGCTCGATGAGCTGGCGGGCCACGTCGACGATTTTCAATGGCTGGCCCATCTCGAGGACGAGGATATCACCGCCGCTACCGAGGGTCGCACTCTGCAGCACGAGCCCGACGGCCTCGGGGATAGTCATGAAGTAACGCTTCACCTCCGGATGAGTCACCGTGACAGGACCGCCCGCGGCGATCTGGCGGCGGAAAATCGGGATTACCGACCCCGATGATCCGAGGACGTTGCCGAAGCGTACTGCAAGGAAAGCCGTCTTGCCGCCGGCTTGAGCCTGCATCGTGCGGACGACGCGCTCGGCGAGCCGCTTGCTGGCGCCCATGACGTTGGTCGGGTTGACGGCCTTATCCGAGGAGATGAGCACGAACTTAGACGCGCTGTGCTCCGCGGCGAGCCGGGCGACGACCTCCGTGCCGAGGACGTTATTTTTTAGGGCTTCGGAAGGCTGCGACTCCATCATCGGTACGTGCTTATGCGCGGCGGCATGCAGGACGAGCTCGGGCCTAAAGCGGCTAAAGACATCGCGCATACGGTCGCCATCGGTGACGTCGCCGACGATGGGCGTGATGAGCGCGCCGGCACCGGCGGAGATGAGCTCCTGTTCTGCCTGGTAGAGAAGCACCTCGCACTG
>CAXNEN010000249.1:0-3004 GCA_964201505.1 Opitutales bacterium | reverse complement strand
ACCGGATTACCGTGGCAGGTGATCTCGAGCGAGTCGTTACCAGTGAAAGAGCGGCCGGCATGCCAGAGCACCGCGACGACCTGGTCGATGGCTTCACCGTCCAGGTTACGCCAGATGCCGAGCGTCGAAGTCTTCTCCGAGAGCGGGGTCTTTCGGGCGAGGGCGGCGGTTGCGATGGCCGACGCCAACGGGCCGTCCACACGCACAATCGCCAAGGCCGAGCGGCCGGCGGGTGTCGCAGCGGCGACGATGGTCTCGGAGGCGGACATAGGATGGCGTGAGCCGAGGTCATCCCAAGGGGCGAGGGGAGGGGAGGCAAGCGGTGTCATACGTCCGCAAAAAGGCTGGAAGGGAAGGGCGGGCCTGCCACAGTCCGCCCGAGACACTCCCGTGGAAAATCATCGCTTCCTTCTTCCTGATTCGGCCCGCCAGATCGCCGCGGCCCATGGCACCCCCTGCTTTGTCTATGATCAGGCCACCCTCGAGACCCAGGCTGACGCCATGCTGGCCTTCCCGAATGCCTACGGCGTGACGGTCCGTTTCGCCATGAAGGCCTGCCCGAACGCCACGGTCCTGAAGGTCTTCGCGAACAAGGGCCTGCATTTCGACGCCAGCTCGGGCTGGGAAGTACGCCGCGCCATGCTCGCAGGCGTCCCGGCCGACCGCATTTCGCTCTCCTCCCAGGAGCTCCCGGACGACTTCCCCTCTCTTCTAAGTAAGGGAGTGCACGTGAACGCCTGCTCCCTCTTGCAGCTCGAACGGATCGGCAAGGCACTCCCGGGCCATGAGGTCGGCCTTCGCTTCAACCCAGGCCGCGGTTCGGGCGGTACCGGCAAGACTAACGTCGGCGGTCCGGACTCCTCTTTCGGTATCTGGCACGAGTGGGCGGATCAGGCTCAGGCCATCGTGAAACAGTACGGCTTGAAGGTCGTCCGTATCCATACCCATATCGGCTCTGGCAGCGACCCGGTCGTCTGGCAGGAAGTCTCCAACGCGAGCCTCGCGCTCGTCAGCCGCTTCCCCACCGTGCATACTCTCAATCTCGGCGGCGGCTACAAGGTCGCACGTGTCGCAATGGAGAAGGGTACCGACCCGCAGGTCGTCGGCGCGCCGGTCAAGGGCGCCTTCGAGAAGTTCGCCCAAGCGGACGGACGAAAACTCCGACTCGAGATCGAGCCGGGAACTTTCCTCGTCGCCAACGCTGGCGCCGTCCTTTCCCGCGTCCAAGACATCGTCTCCACCGAGGCTCGTGAATTCCTCAAGCTCGACTCGGGTATGACCGAAATCCTGCGTCCTTCCCTTTACGGCTCGCAACACCCAGTGCATCTCTACCCCGCGAAGGCCACCGGCGCCTCGCGTGCTTACGTCATCGTCGGACACTGTTGCGAATCGGGCGACTTGATCAGCTGCGCGCCTGGCGAACCGGAGACCCTCGCCACTCGCACGTTACCCGAAGCCGCCGCCGGCGACCTATGCGTTATCGGTGGAGCGGGTGCGTATTGCGCCGGTATGAGCACGAAGAATTATAACTCCTTCCCCGAGGCGCCGGAAGTCCTCCTGCACCGTGACGGGAAGTTCTCGCTGATCCGCCGCCGCCAGTCGCTCGAGCAAATCCTGCAAAACGAGCTGCCGGCAGAAGGTCTCTGATCGTGCCGATTCTTTCGCCAGCCTTGGGCGCCACGGTGCCCGACTCGCCGCATGCGACCGTCGTTTGCCTGCCGACGCTCGCTGACGTCGAGAGCTACGAGCGCAAGGAAGAGCGGGTCTGGAAACTGCTCCACGCCGGCTACCCACGCTTCGTGCGCAACGCGCTCGTCACCCGCGCCGCCCGAGAAGCCGCCAGTGCGCTCGGACGAACGGGGGAACTTTTCCCACTGGTCTCCGAGGCGAGCGCCCGCCGCCTGGCCGAACATGCCGGCGCCACGCTCACCTCCGTTGATCATGTCGGTGATTGGTACCTGGCCACGACGTCCGCCGGTGACGCCGCGCTGCGCCTTGCGAAGATGGTCCAACATACCGGATCACTCATCTCGTCTCGTCAGGCGGAAGCCTGGCTCGCTGGAGCCACCCCGACCGATGGCGCCACCGCCTTGCACTCGATCCAGTCCGCCTTGTCTCCGTTACTTGCTGGGGTGGGCGCCGATGATATCCTCATCGCCTCCTCCGGCATGAACGCGGTGGAGGCAGGTATCTCCGCCGTCGATGCCGTGCAGCGTCCGCGCGGCCGCTCCGCCTGGATTCAGTTCGGGTGGCTTTACGTTGATTCGACCCGCCTCTTGGAGAAGGCCCGCGACGCGAAGCATCACTTCATTTCTGACGTCCGCGACCTTGCCGCGGTCGAACGTCTGCTGGCCGCGGGCGACATTGCGGGCGTTTTCACCGAGGTCCCGAATAATCCACAGCTCGAGACCGCGGATATCCCTTCGCTCCGCGCGCTCTGTGATAAGTACGGAGCGAAGCTGCTGCTTGACCCGAGCAGCGTCGGCCTCGCCTCCGTCGACGTATTTCCTTTCGCCGACATCGTGGTTTCCAGCCTCACGAAATACGCTGGCTCCGAGGGCGACGTCATGGCGGGCGTGATCGCCGTCCATCCCGCGCGCGCGGACGGCCCCGAGATGCTGGCCAGGGTGCGTCGTCGGCTGGCGCCCCTGCATGCGCTCGATCTTACCGCCCTCGCGACGCAGGTGGGGCGTATAGCCGCAGTCACCCATCGTCTTTCCGCCACCGCGGTGGAGATTGCCCGCCGCTTTGCCGCGCATCCAGCTGTCGCGCGCGTGCGGACGGCCGATCAAGGCCCGACGGCCGCGGCTTACCGCCGACTGCTGAGGCCCGGTGCCGGTGCCGGCGCGCTCATCACCTTGGAACTTCGCGGCGATATGCGGCGCGTCTATGATCGCTTGGCCGTCGCCAAGGGCCCAAGCTTCGGCCTCCGCTATACTTTGGCCGCGCCGTTCCTTTGGCTCGCGCATTTTGAGGAAGTCACGAACGAGCAGGGCAGGGCGCA
>CAXNEN010000248.1:0-3015 GCA_964201505.1 Opitutales bacterium | reverse complement strand
AGCCGTCCAATGGAGCGGGGGGCGAAGCATGCGGCAGATTAGGCCCAGGGTTGGCCCGAGGGCAAGGCGTCTGGATGGGCTCTTTACTCCCCTCGGCCTGCTTCCTAGATATGACCCATGATCACCCCGACCCGTCGCGACCTCGCCGTCGCCGCCCTGACCGCCTCCGTCTGCCTAGGCCTCCTCGGCTTCATTGGCCAAGACCGCCTCGCCGCCACCGTCCCGGCCCCGAAGCCCATCATGGGCTCGATGGCCTTCGATTGGGAGAAGCTGGTCGTCAAGCCCACCAAGATCGGCGCTTACCGCAAGGTCTGCCAGGCCCCGACCGCGACCCTCGACGAACTTGAATATCACATTACGACTCTGAATCCTGGCCAAGCGCCGCACCCGCCCCACCAGCACGCCGATGAAGAACTGCTCATCGTCAAGGAGGGCACCGTCGAGGCACTCGTCGCTGGCGACTGGGTGAAGCTCGGACCGGGCTCCGTTATCTTTCAGGCCGCCAACATCGACCACGCCATCCGTAATGCCGGCGAAGGGCAGGCGACCTACCACGTCATCAAGTGGAATTCGCCGGGTATGCTGGCCAAGCGCGACGCGGCGAGGGCCGCGGCCAAGGCTGCCGCGAAATAAGCCAAAGAAAAAGGGCGTCCCGAGGGACGCCCTTCTGCTAGGTCTGAACGGGGGACTTAGATGGCGGCAGGGCCGCGCTCGCCAGTGCGAATGCGGATGACGTCAGTGAGTCCGATCACGAAAATCTTACCGTCACCAATCTTACCGGTCAGGGCAGCCTTGGAAATTGTGGCGATGGCCTTCTCAACCTGCTCGTCAGCGACGGCGGCCTCGATTTTCACCTTGGGGAGGAAATCGACGGTGTATTCAGAACCGCGGTAGATTTCCGTGTGACCCTTCTGGCGGCCGAAGCCCTTGACTTCAGTTACGGTCATACCCTCGATGCCGATTTCGGCGAGAGCGTCCTTAACTTCTTCAAGTTTGAAGGGTTTGATGATGGCGACGACGAGCTTCATGGTGGTGTGTTTAGGTTGGGTTAGGCGTTCGGTTGAGCAAGACCACTTATGCATCACCCGTGCCAAGTGCCGGGAAGGGAGGGCGGATGTTACGATTGGGTATTTTTAAGCAAGAGTTCCGCTACGCCAGCCAGTTTTTCGGCAGATTTGAGTCCGGGTGCGAGTTCTATCCCGCTATTTAGGTCAAAAAATCCTGCCCCGGACTTCGCGGCCGCGGTGATATTATCTGGGCCGAGACCGCCGGCGAGAATCCACAGGCTTTGCGGGTATTTCTGTAGGAGTTGCTGGAAGCGGGCCCAGTCCGAGACCTTGCCGGTGCCTCCGAAGGCATCTTTGGCATGCGCATCGTGCACGAAGCCTTCGGCGAGAGGAATCAGGTCGGCCGGCCAATCGGCTCCGTCCGCGAGTTTAGGGGCCAACCAGAGATGCTTTACGCCCAGCTGGACGGAGAGGGCCTTGGGATCGCACTCGTTCTTCGCCGGATCGAAGTGGGCCTGGACGATCGTGAAGCCTTCGGCGACGAGCGCGGCGGCTTCGGCGACGGTTGGGTTCACGGTCACGGCGACACGCTTATCCGCTGGGATTTCGCGCAGGAGCGCCGCGCGGGCGTCGGCCGGGACGAAACGTGGCGAGCCACTCCAGCAATTGATGCCAAGGAAATCAGCTCCCTGGGCGAGGGCCATGGCGGCGTCGGCGGCGCGGGTGATTCCGCAGACCTTGATGTGCGCCGTGCCAATCATGCGAGGGCTTCAATCACCGCGTTGCGAATGGCGATGGCGGTCGGCGCGGAAGCAGTGCCGGCCAGCGGGATGCCGGCCTTGCGCAATGCGTCCGCGGTCGTTGCGCCGATGGCCACGGCCTTGGGCTGGCGCGCACCAGCGTCGGGACGAAGGGCCGCGGCCTGGTGCAGGAACGATTCCACGGCGGATGGACTGGCAAAGACGATGATGTCGGCGCCGCGACGGCGGAACTCAGCCGCCTCGGGCGATTCGGCGACGGACTTCTCCTCGGTGGCGTAGACTTTGATCACATCGACAATCCCCATTGCGCCCTCGGCGAGCAGGCGCGGCAGCTCGGGGGTGTTGAGGTTGCCGGTGACGACGAGGAGCTTTTGGTTTTCGAGGTCGTGTTTACCCATCAGCTCGCGACCGAGCGATAACGCGTCGTTCTGCGTGGCGGTGAGGTCGCTGTCCAAGTGGTACTGTCGCAGGGCCTTCTCGGTCGCAGGTCCGAGGCACGCGAAGCGCACGCCGCCGACGGAACGGATGTCGGTGAAGCGTTCGAAGAATCGGTCGAAGAAGCCGCGTACGCCGTTGGCGCTGGTGAAGACGAGCCAGTCGTATTCGCCCATGGCATCGAGGACCTCGCTGAGGACGGTGTCATCGGGCTCGAACTTGATTTCGAGCAGCGGGAGTTCGGAGACCGCCGCGCCGGCGTCGACGAGCGCGGTCTTCCAGTCGGCGCCACGACCTTCCGGACGGGTGAGGACGACGTGGCGATCACGGAGAGGCAGTTTGCTCATAGTCAGCGGGGCAGGATCTGGCGGAGGATATCGTCGGCCAAGGCGGAGGCCGTGGCGAGGTCGGTGACGGGGAAAGCGAAGTCGCAGCGACCAAAGTCAGCGCGGAAGAGGTGTAAGCGGCCCGCGGCGTGGTGGCACGCGAACGCAGTGTGGCAGCCTTCGCCGAGCTTGGTCAGGAACAGGCGCTCGACGGTCACGGAATAAGTCGTGGCGGCGCAGCCGGCGGCGATATAATGCGCGATATCGGCGGAGCGGGATTGGAGGGCGACAGCGCCTTGACCGGCGGCGGGTACCATATCGACGAGCGCGACAGGCTCGAACGAAAGGCCAGTCCATTCCTTGATGCCGAGGCGGTTGAGGCCGGAGGCGGCGAGGTACGACGCATCGGCGTCTCCGTTGGCTAATTTCTTCAGGCGCGTGTCGACATTGCCACGCAGTTCAGTCCACTGCGCCTGCGGGAAGGCG
>CAXNEN010000247.1:0-3024 GCA_964201505.1 Opitutales bacterium | reverse complement strand
CCTCCCCTCTCCCGGCGAGCCCACGGCCCGTCCGGTCAAGATGTCCATCGAAGTCCTCTTCGAAGACGCGCACATCATCGCCGTCAACAAGCCTGCCGGCCTACTCACGCACCCAGTCCAGGGCTCCGACGAAGTCTCCATCGTCCACGGCCTGCTCCATTACACCAAGGGCAAGCTCGCCCCAGCCGGCGGCGCGCCCCGCCCTGGCGTCGTCCATCGCCTCGACCGCGAGACCTCAGGGGTCATCGTGCTCGCGAAGACCGACAAGGCTTACCACGCGCTCGTCGCCCAGTTCGCTGCACGCACTGCCAAGAAGGAATACCTCGCACTCGTCGACAAGGCCCCGCGCCTGCTCTCCGGCGTCATCAACGCCAATATCGACCGCCACCGCACCGTCCGCGTGCGCATGGCCGTCCGCGAAGACGGCCGCGAAGCCATCACCGACTGGCGCGTGGAAGAAAAATACGGTGTCGAAGCTGCGCTCGTCCGCGCCTTCCCGCACACCGGCCGCACGCACCAAATTCGCGTCCACCTCGCGCACATCACGCACCCAATCCTGGGCGACCGCACATACGGTAAGTTCGACGTCCCGACCTACACCGGCTGGCCGATGGCCCGCGTGATGCTCCACGCCCACAAGCTTACCCTGACGCACCCGCAGACCGGCAAGCCGCTCACGATCACCGTCGAGCCGCCGAAGGACTTCCTGGAGCTCAAGGAATGGCTGGCCAAGAAGTTTGGTCGCAAGCCGTACCTTCTGCCCGCGTAAGCGGTAAGCAAGGGACGGAACAGGGGCAGGGCTAGATTACTAGCCTTGCCCTTTTTGCTGCTCAGAATCCCTTCTGACCGGGCTTGGGCACCTTGGTCGGAGCCTTCCACTCGGCAGGCAGAACCTTCGCCGCGGTCAAAGGGTCGTTGTCGCCGTCGGCCTTCATCTCGGCGCCTAGTTTGGCGAGCATGGCCTTGATGCGCTCCGCCTGGGCGGGTTCGCCGGACAGGTCCTTGGTCTCGAACGGATCAAACTGCAGGTCGAAGAGCTGGGTACGGTCGACGTGCGGATAGCGGATGAGCTTCCAGCGTCCGTCGCTGAGGGCCTTCTGGATGCTCTTGTAACCGAACATCAGGAACGGGCGGGCGGGCTTGGACGGATCCTTGAGGACAGCCGAGAACTCGCTACCTTGGGAATCCATCGGCGCCGTGACGCCACAGAGCGTACCCAGAGTCGGCATGACATCGAAAAGGTAGCACATCGCATCGCTGCGCTTGTCGGCGGCGATGCCAGGGCCGGCGATAATCAGTGGCACCCGCATGGAGTGCTCGTAGAGGTTCTGCTTACCGATGAGGCCGTGCGAACCGCGGGCCACACCAGAGTCGGCGGCGTAGACGATGATGGTATTGGCGGCGTAAGGCGACGCATCGACGGCGTCGAGTACACGACCGACCTGCACGTCCAGGAAACTCACGTAGCGATAATACTCAGCCAGCATGGTCTTCACGTCAGCCTCGGGGCGCGGCCACTTCATCAACTGCTCGTCACGGATGACCATCTCTCCGTTGTCGAACGGGTGCTGCGGCAGGAAGTTCGGCGGCAGCGGAATCGAGGCCGGCGCATAATCGATCGGAAACCCTTCCGGCACGATGTGCGGATCATGCGGGCCGTCGAAGGCCAGATAGGAGAAGAAAGGCTTTTTGCCCTCCTGCGACTTCAGGAACGCCAGGGTCTCATCGGTGGCCTCTTCGCAGAGGTGCTTCGGAGAGATCTTCGCCGGGGTCAGCTTACCCGTCGGCAGCATGTCGCTGGTCGGCGCCTTGAGCGGATTGGCCATGCCGCCCACGAAGAGCGCGCGGGCCTGCTGGAAGGACTTCGGGATCGAGGGCGGGCCGTTATGCCACTTACCGGCAGCGAAGGTCGCATAGCCGGCTGCGCCGAAAGCGTTAGGCCAGGTCTGATGCTTCAGCAGTCTCTCGTCGATCTGCGCCAACGAGCGACCCGACAGCAGCATCGCACGTGAAGGCACGCATGTTGCGCCACCATTGCCGCCCTGCATGTAGGCGCGGGTGAAGGCGACGCCGCGCTTGACGAGGCGATCGAGGTTCGGGGTCTTGATGACCGGATTACCTAGCGCCGCGATGGTATCGGCGCGCTGGTCATCGGCGAAGATGAAGACGACGTTCGTTGCCGGCGCGGCGGACAGGGAGACGGTCACGGCCAGAAGCGCGGACAGGAGACGGGGCAAGTTCATGGCCTCATCCAAACCACCCGCCCGCGGAAGGCAATCCGCGTTCAGGCGTTGAAACCGTGATGTCCGTCCTGCTTACGGTGCTCTGGCGCGTCCGGTTCGACATGCACCAGCACGGAGATCACTTCGGGATGCGACTTCAGGATGTCAGACTTGATTCGACCGGCGATGGCGTGCCCTTCGGCGACCGTTGCGCCTTCGGCGACCTGCAGGTGGAAATCAATCTCGAAGCGGTCACCCAGACGACGGGCTCGGAAGGCGTGGAAGCCCTTGGCACCGGGGGCGGCGAGGATATGCTCGCTGAGGTCGTGCAACACGTGCGCAGCGGGAGCGGTATCCAAGAGATCTTCACACGCACCCTTGAACAATTTGATGCCCTCGGAGCCGAGCCAACCTGCGAGCACGAGGCCGACGACCTTATCGAGGGCCTTCCATTCGGGATTAATATTGGCGACGACGACCGCGACCAGCGCAAGCAGCGAGGCGATGGCATCAGCGCGATGATCGGTGGCATTGGCCATCAGCAGACGCGAACCAAGCCGCT
Organism: Opitutales bacterium; assembly: GCA_964201505.1. Lineage (GTDB taxonomy): Bacteria > Verrucomicrobiota > Verrucomicrobiia > Opitutales > UBA953 > UBA953. The sequence continues at coordinate 240 of CAXNEN010000247.1, read as the reverse complement.
CCGCCTGACGGCGAGCGTATTGGTAGAAACCTTCCTTGAACAACAGAGCACCGCCGGCAACCCAAGCGGCGGCGAGACCAGGTTGGGTGACGTCGGCACCACTGACGAGTGCGGTAAGCGACTGCCAGGCCAGTCCAAGACAGAAGAGTAGCACCAACGCCGAGATGAGCATTGTCGCCAAGGTCGAGAAACGGTGGTGACCGTAGGGATGGTCGTCGTCCTTCGGCAGGTGCGCGAACT
>CAXNEN010000246.1:0-3034 GCA_964201505.1 Opitutales bacterium | reverse complement strand
CCGGGTTCGATGATGACCGTGTCACCATCGTTGATGTCGGCATCGATCATCGAGTCGCCACGGACGCGCAGGGCGAAAGACTCAGGGGCGCGGCGACGGGAACTGGGAGCGAGCGGGACCTGCATCGAGTCGAGGACGCCGGAAGATTCGGTGTAGTCGGGTAAGCCGGCGGCGACCGAGCCAGAGAACTTGACGCTCTCGAAGGCGATGGCGTCGTCGCCGGGTCCCTCGTAGCGGATGACCGTTTCGGAGGTGTCGCCGAGGACTTCAGGAACAATCTTGTAGGCGCGGGCTGCGCCCGGGATGCGCTGGAGGACGCCTTTGCGCTCGAGGGCCTGAAGGTGGCCGAAGACGGCGTTGGTCGAGGCGAAGCGGAACTTTGCCTGGATGTCGCGGATGCTCGGCCAGTAGGTATGTTCGGCGACGTGGGCCTTCATGTAGTCGAGGATGGCTCGCTGCTTCTTGGTTAGTTCTTCCATAGTGAACGCATGTTCGATGAAAACTTGTTCACTGTCAAGCCGTCAGGCCAAAAGGCCATATAAACCTCAATATCCCCCGAACTTGGCCTCGAATTCGGCCACGGTAAGCTCTATCCTAGGGTGCAGCGGGCGACCATGACAGGGTACTACTCGCGGATGGTCCTAGGTACGCCCCAGAGGGCTTGGCTGATCGAACCGGTGATAGCGGCCAGGGTATCGGCGTCCCCCCTCACCGAGGCGGCAAAGCGGACCGCCGATTCGGGGTCATCGGTTCCGATCCGCACCCTTGGCTGACCCCGTTTTCGGTTTGGGTCTTCTGGCTGAGCGCGGGGTCATGCGGGACATCCGTCATATCTTTTTTTAACGGCGTTCCTGTCTCTTAATCCACCCAAGGTTGCGACCTTTGCCGGCTTTGCTTGTCTACATGCTACCCCATGTCCCTCCGTCCTTTCCTGCTGCTTGGCGCCGTCTGGCTTTGCACCGCCTTCGCCGAGGGACAGGTGACCGCCCCGATTCCTTCGCCTGCGTCCCGTCCGGCCATCGCGACCGACGCTTGGTATCGCACCTGGGTGCGAGTGGATGATTCGTTCTTCGCTAAGCACGAGCGCAATCTCTTCGAGGAATCGGTCGGCCTTCATTTCCGCGATCTCGAAGGGGCGCACGAGGCGTTCGTTAACGGCGTGAAGGTCGGCGCCGGGTCAGGTCGCGAGGTCTTCCGCCACAAGGTTCCGGTAGGCACGTTGAAGAAGGGCGAGTGGAACGAAATCGTTTTCCGCGTCCAGCAGCCCGCAGGGAAGGGCGGCTTCCTCGGCGAAGCGCCTTTCATCATGAACTACTTCATGGAGTGCGTGCTCGAAGGTGCGTGGGAATATTCCGCGACGCCGTTGGTCCCTGGTCCGGCGCTCAAGGTCCAGCCGACTTCCTCCTCGTTCTCGAAGTTTCGCGAATCGAACCGCGTGCTCGGTCGCGCCGAACAGTTCCACGGTCCTAAGCTTTCGCCGGCTGACGCTTATGCAAAGATGCGTGCGACCCCCGACCTCGCAATCGACCTGCTACTGTCCGAGCCGCTCGTCGCCCAGCCTACTCACTTCAGCTTCGATACCCGCGGCCGTCTCTGGGTCACGCAGTATCGTCAGTATCCCTATCCCGCGGGCGTCAATATGATCAGCCGCGATAAGTATTATCGCTCGCACTACGACCGCATCCCGCCGGCTCCACCCAATCACGACCGCGGCGCCGACATCGTCTCCATCCACGAATCAACCAAGCACGACGGCGTCTACGACAAGCACACGGTCTTCCAAGATGGCCTCAACATGGCCAACTCCGCCGTGCGCGCCAACGGTGGCGTCTGGGTGATGAACCCGCCGTACCTGTTATTCTACCCCGACGCCAACGGCGACGACATTCCGGACGGCCCGCCAGTGGTGCACCTCTCTGGCTTCGGCCTCGAGGACACCCACTCGGTAGGCAACGGGATCATCCTCGGTCCGGATGGCTGGCTTTACGGCGTGCACGGGAGCACGTCCTCCTCGCGCGTCGTCCGTCCCAGCTTCGACTCCGCCGACGCTGCTCCAGTCCATTTCGAAGGTTGCATGGTCTGGCGCTACCACCCGAAGACCCGCGAGTATGACATCTTTAGCGAAGGCTCGGGGAATCCCTTCGGGCTCGAGTTCGACGGCGACGGGCGCATGTACTCCGGCCATAACGGCGGTAACACCCGTGGCTGGCACTACGTCCAGGGTGGCATCTACCTCAAGCAAGGCGTCGACCCCGGTAAGTTCGGCCCCGCGCGGACGCCCTACACTTTTGGACAGCTACCGATCCTCGGCACGCTCACCAAGGTCCCGCGCTTCGCGCACTTCGGTTCGTTCATCGAAGGTACGGCCATGCCCGCGAAGTATCAGGGTCACCTCTTCTCTCTCGATCCGCTGCATAACACTGTCACCGATTCCGAGCGCATTCCGCAGGGCGCGACCTATGTGACGACCGATAAGGGTATCGCGATGTGGTCCGAGGACGTCGGCTTCCGTCCGCTTTACAGCGCCAACGCCCCCGACGGCTCGCTCTTCGTGTCCGACATGTATGAGTATTACATCGCCCACGGCCAGCACTACCAGAACCAGATTGATCCGACGACCGGCCGTATGTATCGTCTCCGCGACAAGGACGCCAAGCTCGAGACCGACACGAACCTCGAAGGCAAGACGACCGTCCAGCTGGTGGCGTTGCTCGGCCACCCGAACAAGTTCCATCGTACGGCCTCTCTCCAGCTGCTGGCCGAACGTCGCGATCCGAAGGCGGTCGCCTTGTTGGATGCGCAGCTCGCGGCCGACCAGGGTCGGGGGGCACTCGGCGCACTTTGGTCGCTCTATCAGGCCGATGTGCTCACGGATGCCCGGGCTGTCGCTGCGCTAACCCATGCTTACGCGCCGGTCCGTTTCTGGGCCACGCGTTTCCTCGGCGATAAATATGGCGTCAACCGCGGCCTCGGCGTCGCGGGCGTCGAATCTAAGGGCGCCCGAGCACTGCCCGCCAAGGTCTTCGCCGCCGTG
>CAXNEN010000245.1:0-3044 GCA_964201505.1 Opitutales bacterium | reverse complement strand
GGACGGATTGGACGGACGGGCGCACCGTACATCTTGGCGCTGAGGAGTCCGCTGACGGCGAGAGCTTGGTCGCGGAGCATTTCACCGGAAGGACGGAAGCGCGGACCACGGGCGACGAAACGGTTATCGGGATCCTGCTCGTTACGCTTGCCGCTGCTGGCGGAAGTTTGGCGATAGGCCCGGGTATTCAAGAGGAGCGTGAGCATCTTCTTCGTGTCCCAGCCACTCTCGACGAATTCAGCGGCGAGCCAGTCGAGCAGCTCGGGATGGACGGGTAAATCACCTTGGCTACCGAACTCTTCGCTCGAGCGCACGATGCCGACGCCAAAGACGGTCTCCCAGAGGCGGTTCATCGTCACGCGGGCGGTGAGGGGGTTGTCGCGATTGGTAATCCAATGCGCGAAGCCGAGACGGTTCTTGGGCGCGGAGTCGTCCCAGCGGGCGAGGTGGGTTGGTACGCCTTCGTCAACTTGGTCGCCGAGTGCCTGCCAGTTGCCGCGGAGTTGGATGAAGGTCTTGCGACGTTTCTCTGCGGCGAGATCCTGCATGATCGGCACGGTGACCGGCGCGGAAGCCGCGATCTGTTTCTTTAGCCCGTCGGCGAGGGCGCGTTCGGCCTTGGTGGCCGGCGAGACATTACGGACGTAGTAATCGCTGAGCTGCTTGGTCTGGGTAGGCGTGCGCTTCTCTTTCGGCGCGTCGAGGGCGGTCTTGAGCGCCTTGTCCGTGAGGGTCGGTTTCTTGGTCAGCCACTCATCGAAGCCGGCAAGCCAAGCGGGGTCAGGCTTCTTGAAGGCTGCTTCGGCGGCGGCGCTATCCTTCGTCCACTGGTCGCGCTGCGCTTTCACGCCAGGCGGGTAGATCTCGTGGAGGGGCGACTCGTCGCGCTTATCACTATCGGCGCTCTGGTTGAGGAAGGCGTAGGAACGGAAGTACTCGTTGATTGTGATTGGATCGTACTTGTGGGTGTGGCACTGCGCGCAGGCCATGGTGGTTCCCATGAAGACCGCGTAGGTCGTGTTGACGCGGTCAATGACGGCGGCGTTACGGAATTCTTCGTCGCTCGTGCCACCTTCATTCTGGGTCATGGTGTTGCGATGGAAGGCAGTCGCAACGATCTGGTCTTCGGTCGGCTTGGGCAGAAGGTCGCCTGCCATCTGCTCGATGACGAATTGGTCGTAGGGCTGATTCTTGTTTAGGGCCTTAATGACCCAGTCGCGGTAAGCCCAGATGATGCGGCCGGGGTCAGAGGGATAGCCGGCGCTGTCCGCGTAACGGGCGAGGTCGAGCCACTGACGGGCCCAGTGTTCGCCGTAAGCCGGTTTGGCCAGGAAATGGGCGACGATGTCCGCGTGCTTGGCACCGGAGAGTTTTGCGACTTCCTCGGGCGTGGGCGGCAGGCCAGTGATGTCGAGGGAGAGTCGGCGGATGAGGATGGCCTTGGGTGCTTCGGCGGACCAGCTCAGGCCTTCCTTCTTCTGGCGATCAGCGAGGAAGGCGTCGACCGGGTTGGCCTCGCCGTTCTTCGGTACGGACGGACGGGCGACAGGCTCATAGGACCAGTGGCGGCCCCACGGCGCGCCTTGCTTGATCCATTCCTTGAGGAGGGCGACCTGTGCGGCGGGGATCGTCTTATGCTGCTTCGGCGGCGGCATGACCTCCTCGGAGTCGGTCGATTCAATGCGCTTGATGAGTTCGCTCTGGTCGGGTTTTCCGGGTCGGATGACGAAGTCGCCCTTACGGTCGCGCTTGGCGTCTTGTTCGTCGTCTAGGCGCAGCTTCCCCTTGCGGGCTTTTTCGTCGGGTCCGTGGCACGAGATACAGTTCTCCGACAGGATTGGGCGAATCTGTCGGCTGAAGTTGATCGGCTCGGCGGAGCAGAGGGCACTGACAAATACGCCAAAAAATAGGGTGGCCTTGGAGGGCATGGGGATGAGACAGGCGGCAGAGCAGGGGTGTTCCACCGTTGGACTCATAAAAGAGACCTCCGGCCCAAGGATTTCAACCCCCAAGCAGAGGACCCCGGGGACGTCGAAACATCCCCAGGGTCTTTAAATTGGTCGGGCAGGAGAGATTTGAACTCTCAGCCTCTGCTACCCGAAAGCAGCGCTCTACCAGGTTGAGCCACTGCCCGACACGAAATATCAGCATAGACCAATCTGAGGGGGTGTTTTCAAACTAAATCCGTCGGGAAAATCGAGGGGTGATGGACTTCGGCGTCTTTCGGCCCAAGTTGCTAAGATATGAACCTTACGGTGCGACGTTCGGGTGAGCGCGGCTTCGCCGATCACGGCTGGCTGGTGGCCCGCCACAGCTTCAGTTTCGCGGATTATTACGACCCAGCCCACATGGCCTTCCGGTCACTGCGGGTCATCAACCAAGACCTCGTGGCTCCCGGCATGGGCTTCCCGGCGCATGGCCATAAGGACATGGAAATCTTCACGTACGTCCTCGAGGGTGCCATCGAGCATAAGGACAGCATGGGCAATCACGCGCAGCTTAAGCCGGGGCAAATCCAGGTCATGAGCGCGGGCAGCGGCGTCAAGCACAGCGAGGTCAATCCCTCGAAGACCGAACGCCTCCATCTCATCCAGGTCTGGATCATGCCGGACCGCCCTAATCTCAAACCGCGTTACGCGGAATGGACGCCCACGCCGGAACAACTCGAGTCGCCCAAGGTGCTCATCATCTCGAACGATGGCCGCGAAGGTTCCGCCCACATCAGCCAGGACGCGGACGTGTATCGCGTGAAGACCAAGTCCGCTGGCACTGTTTCCCATGAGCTGCGTCAGGGCAGGGGACTCTGGTTTCAGCTGATCGGTGGCGACGTCGAGATTGGCGACGTGAAGCTCGCCCCCGGCGATGCGGTCAAATCTGAGGACGCCGGCACCTTCGCCTTCAAGTCCACCGGCCCTGTCGAAGCCCTCCTCTTCGACCTCGCGTGAAATCGTCACAGTATCCCGTATCATCCATCCTTTATCTTCTATCTTTCATCCCGTATCTCTTCCCATCATGTCCACCCCCCACATCCCTCAGAAGTCCCC
>CAXNEN010000244.1:0-3070 GCA_964201505.1 Opitutales bacterium | reverse complement strand
GCTTCCGCTGACGGCGACGGCGCAATGGTCGAAGTGATCCGCGCCCGCGTGGCCGATCCGCTTTCGCCGGCAATCTTTGTCGCCCAAGGGATGCCGAAGGGCGGCACGATGGACGACCTGGTCCGCTCCTGCTGCGAAGCCGGCGCCGCGGGCGTCATCCCGCTCGAGACCGCGCGCTGCGAACTGAAGCTCGACGCCGACCGCGCCCGCACGCGCCGCGAACGCTGGCAGCACCAGGCCGTCGAGGCGTGCAAGCAGTCCGGCCACCCATGGCGCGCTGAAATCGCGGCGCCGATCCGCTTCCGCGAATGGATTGAACGCCTGCCGCCTGCCGTCGAAGGCGAACTGCGCCTCACGGGCTCGTTGGAGTTCGACGCCGAGGCGGTCGCGCACTTGGATTTCACGAAAGCCTCCAAGGTCACCTGGCTCATCGGACCCGAAGGCGACCTGACCTCGGAAGAATACGCCGCCGCCCGCGCCGCAGGGTTCATGCCCGTGGGGCTGGGCCCGACGGTCCTCCGCGCCGAGAACGCCGCGCTCGCCTGCGTGGCGATCACGCAGGCCCTCGCGAAGCGTTAAGTCAGGCTCGCTTCCGTCGGCCAGCCTTCTTGGGCTCAGGCAAGACGTCGTCGATCACCCAGTCTGGCCAGGTCTCCCGCGTGTAGCGCTGGAATTCGCCGATGGCATCGCGCACCAGCGGCGTGAGCTCGCACGTCCAGCGCAAGCCGACGTCCATCGTGGCGAAGCCTTCGAGTGGCAAGGCCCGGACTTCTGGGTGCTCGATGGCCTCAGGAATCGCAAGGTTGATGCCGTAGCCTTCGCCGTTGGCGACGTAACTGGTGACCATCTCCATCGAGCTGACCTCGACGGTCTGATTCCAGACGACGCCCTTCGCACGGAGGTCGCGGAGGAAGCTGCGCGTGACGCTGGAAGCGGGCGGCAAGGCGACCAGGGGCTCACGGATCTTCTTCTGCTTCCAAAGGTCGGCGGCGCTCCGGTGCGGCGACGACTTGGGCACGAGGAGGACGAGGGGCACGCGGGCGAGGCGTAGCTGGCTCTGGCGTCCCTTGGTCTTGGCCTCGATCGGCACGATCGCGAGATCGATGACGCCGTCGCGCAACCACGTCTCGAACTGCATCTGGTACCCCGGCGTCAGGCTAAGCAAAAGCTTCGGGTGCCGCGCCCGCAGGCGCTGGGTGACGGTCGAGATGTGTAGGCGAAGGACGAGCTCCGAAGCGCCGAGGCGCAACTCCGGACGATCGGCTTCGCGCAGCTGACCCTCGAGTCCGTCTAGGCCTGAGAAGAAAGCTTCGATCTGGGCGTACAGCTTCCGGCCTGCCGCCGTCAGACGGAACGGCGACCGCTCGAAGAGCCGTACGCCGAGATTGGACTCGAGCGCGGCCATCTGGCCGCTGACGGCCGGCTGCTGGATGCCGTAAGGGATGTGCCGGACCGCCGCACTGATGCCCCCGTGTTTGGCCACGTAATAGAATAACTCAAGGTGGTGGACGTTCATCGGGGTGCGAACATCTTCGAGCCACGGAGGGGCGTAGCAACGCCCTTTATCCCCCTGCCTGATAGGTAGTATCAAGAATATCGATTAACGGTCCAGGGCCTGGAGGAGGTAAAATAGCCGGCGACAAACACGCCATGCAACCCCTCCAGATCCTCCTCCAAGCCCTCGGCGTCATTCTGCTGGCCGATTTCCTGGCCGGCGTCATCCATTGGCTGGAAGACGCCTATGGCACCGAGGACACCCCGGTACTCGGCCCGCTGGTGATCAGGCCGAACATCGTCCACCACCACTACCCGCGGTTCTTTACCAAGCTGACCTGGTGGCAGAGCTCCTGGGACCTCCTCCTTATCGGCTTACTGATGATCGGCGGGGCCGCCTGGGCTGGCGTGCTCACCTGGCACGTCTGGCTCTTCGTCCTCCTCAGCGTCAACGCGAACCAGGTCCATAAATGGTCGCACCAGACGCGGGCCGAGAACGGACCGGTTGTCTCATTCTTCCAGGATTGGCGGATCCTGCTGACGCCGCGCCAGCACGCGCTACATCACACCGACCCGAAGAACACCTATTACTGCCCGCTCACCAATCTGGTGAACCCGACCCTAGAATTCATCGGCCTCTGGCCGAAGCTGGAGGCCGTTATCGAAGCCTTCACCGGCGCGACCCATCGCCAAGACACCTCGAACCGCGGCGAAGGCCCGGCGCCCGCCTGGGTCATCGAGCATCGCCGCCCGACGGCCGCGAAAACGACGGACGTCACGGCCGACCTAGCTGAAGCCCCGGCCAAGTAGCCTCTACTTCGCCAGTGGCACCTGCAAATTGCCCATGAGGTAGGCGAGGAGGTCGCGCTGCTGCTCGGGGGTGAAGGCCTGGAGGAGTCCTTCCGGCATGAGCGAGAGGGGCATGATCTTGCGCGCCTTGATGTCCTGGCGATCAATCACGCTCTCCTGCCCAACCGCGCGTAAGGTGAGCGTACGCTCGCTCTGCGCTCCGACGATGCCGCTGAGCACGCGACCGTCCTTGAGCTCAAGGATGTTGAGATAATACGCGGCGTCCACGACGGCGCTGGGATCGACGATGTTCTCGAAGAGATAGTTGAGGTCGTGACGTCCGCTGCCAGTGAGATCCGGTCCGAGCGCACCGCCTTCACCATAAAGTTTGTGACACTGGCCGCACACGGCGGCATAGAGCGCCCTGCCCTTGCTCTGGTCGCCCTTGGCGAGGAAGTCAGCGGTGTGGCTCGCCTTGAGTTCGGCGACGAGCTTGAGCTTGTCCGCTGAGGTCTCGCGCGATTCGCCCCAGACCTTGCTGAGCAGTGCGTTGAGCTGGGCGTCGTTGAACGCGCGCACCTGGCGCGCGGCCGACGGACCGAAGTCGGCCTTGGGAATCTTGCCGGCGTCGATGGCCTTGAGGAGATCGGCCGCGAAGCGCGGACGCGAGACGAGCGCCATGATGGCCTGCGGACGCTCATGCGGGTAGAACTGCGTGTACCGGTCGATGATCCGCTGGGCGACGCCGTCCTGGTCGAACTGGGTGAGGCCCTGGATGGCCTCCATG
>CAXNEN010000243.1:0-3087 GCA_964201505.1 Opitutales bacterium | reverse complement strand
GTCTGGCTGACCGTCTTCGCGGGCGGTGGTTTTGGCCTCGGCCTCGTGCTCGTCTGTTGGGCGCTGACGGCCGCCTGGTCCGTGCCGTGCCATCGGAGGCTCCAGCAGGAGGGGCCTCCGTCGCCGGCTCTCGCCGAGCTGGTTCGGTCGCATATCTGGCGGACGGTGGCGTGGTCGGTCTTGGCTGGCGTTTCCTTCGCGCAAACGGCGGGTTGACAGGGTGCGGTCGTAAGCGTTCCTCAATGCTGATGAGGACAGACCAACCGACCCAAGTCCGCCAAGCCTCCCGACTCAGTGCTTTCCGTCGTTTCCTTGGCTTCGTCGGCCCTGGTTTCCTGGTCTCGGTCGGCTACATGGATCCGGGGAACTGGGCCACGGATCTCGCGGGCGGTTCCCTGTATGGCTACGCGCTGCTTTGGGTGATCCTGCTGTCGAACCTGATGGCGATTCTATTCCAGCACCTTTGTGTCCGCCTCAACGTCGCGACTGGCCTTGATCTCGCGCAGGCCTGCCGGGAGCGTTATTCGCCGGCCGTCGGTAAGTTTCTCTGGGTCGCGGCCCAGCTGGGTATCATTGCGATGGACCTCGCCGAACTGCTCGGCTCGGCCATCGCGTTACAAATCCTCTTTGGCATTCCGCTCTTTTTTGGCGCAATCATCACCGCCTTGGATGTGTTGCTGTTACTGGCCCTGACGCGCCTAGGTTACCGTTGGCTGGAGTCGCTCGTGGCTGTGCTCGTGCTGACGATTGCGGCCTGCATCGGCGTCGAGCTCCTGCTCGCCCAGCCGGTCGTCGCCGAGATGATGAGAGGCTTCATTCCCACCACGGACGTGCTGACGCGCCCCGGTATGCTCTTCGTCGCGCTGGGTATCATCGGCGCCACGGTGATGCCGCATAACCTCTATCTCCATTCGTCGATCGTCGGCTCGCGTGATTTTGGGAAGACGGAACCCGAGCGTCGCGAGGCCATGCGCTTCGCCACCTGGGATTCCACGCTCGCGCTCTGCCTGGCGTTTTTCGTCAACGCCGGCCTGCTGGTGCTCAGTGCCGCGGCGTTCCACGGTCGGCCCGAAGCCGTGACGGATATCCGCGAAGCCCATCGGTTGCTGGACGGCGTTCTGGGCGTGACGTTCGCCGGTACGCTCTTCGCCGTGGCACTTCTGGCCTCGGGTCAGAACGCGACCATCACCGGCACGTTGGCCGGTCAGATCGTCTTGGAGGGTTTCCTGAAGATTAAGTTGGCGGGCTGGATCGTCCGTTTGTCGACCCGTCTGGCGGCGCTTGCCCCCGCTTTGCTGGTCATCGGGCTGGCCGGGGAGGGCAGGGTGGAGTCGCTGCTCCTCTGGAGTCAGGTCATCCTCAGCCTGCAGCTCGGCTTCGCCTGCTGGCCGCTGGTGCGCATGACCGGCGACGCCCAGTTGATGGGGGCTTTCGTCGCGCCGCGTTGGATTCTTGTGCTTGGCTGGCTTGCCACTGGTCTGGTGACGGGTTCGAGTCTCTGGTTTGTGGTGGGATTTTTTAACGCATAGCATTGATAATTAAGTATTTATGGTTTTATTCTGTAGAAGTACTATTGGCTGGACTTCTAATCCTGTTATCTTAACTAATGTAGTCATAAATTAACTGTGCTGTCCGTCTCCGCCCATCAAATCCGCCATGCGATCTCTTATCTTCGCTCTTCTCGTCGCGTCCTTCTCGGTCGCAGCCGAACAGCCAGTCGTCTTGCGGGTTGGCTTCTTCCCTAATCTGACGCACGCCCCAGCACTGGCGGCACGCCAGCTGGAGAGAGAAGGGAAAGATTTCCATCAGGCCAACCTGCCGGCCGGAGTAAAACTGGATTGGCGTTCTTTCAACGCCGGGCCCTCAGCCATGGAGGCCCTTGTCGCCGGCGCTATCGACATTACCTATGTCGGGGCCTCGCCGGTAATCAACGCCCACGTGCGCACGAAGGGTCGCTCGATCCGCGTCTTGGCCCCCGTCGCTTCGGGCGGTAACGCCTTGGTTGTCCGCAAGGGCTCGCTCCTGCGCCTTCCGGCTGATTTCCGCGGTCGTCGCATCGCCACCCCGCAGCTCGGCAATACGCAGGATGTCGAAGCCCGCATCTGGCTGCGTTCGGGTGGTCTCAATATCACCATCGCCGGCGGTGACGCCCAGGTGCTCCCGGCGCAGAACGCCGAACTCATCGCTCTCTTCAAACGTGGCGACGTGGATGCCGCCTGGACGGTCGAACCTTGGGTCACGCGCCTGGTGGATGATTTCGGCGGAGAGGTCCTTGTCGAAAATCACGACTCGATCATCACCGTGCTGGCTTCTTCGCAGAAGGCCCTTGATACCAAAGGCGAAGTGGTGAAGGCTTTCGTGCGTTCACATTATCTGCTGCGCGACCGCTTGGCTGCGGACCCGATTCTGCTCGAGCGTCTATCGCGCGAAGCCCTCGGCGCCGAATCACGTTCCGCCGCGCCGAAAGCCGAACTCATCGCGCCGGCGCTGCGCCGTATCCGCTGGGACCAGCCCGAAGATCCCGCTCTCCGGTTGAGTCGCCTGACGGAGTCTTTCGCTAAGGCGCAGTCCGATTCCCGCGCCTGCGGTCTACTTACCGGTGAAACCCCGGTGGCGCCCTTGTTGCAAGCTCTGGTCGCCGACCTCCCCGCCGCGCGTAAGTAACCCGCCTTGCTTTCTTCTGCTTCGTTCACGCTAATCCCTCGCCTCCATGCCGGCCCACCCGCCCAGTGAATCCAATTCCCAGCTTACGCTGCGCAACGTGACCAAACGTTTCAACGGACGCGCTGGCCTCGTCACGGCCGTGGAGGACATCAACCTGCAGGTGAAGGAAGGCGAATTCCTCGTGCTCGTCGGACCTTCTGGTTGCGGTAAATCTACGTTACTCAGCCTACTCGCCGGCTTGGAACAGGTCGACGAAGGCTCGATCAAGCTCGATGGTGCTAATGTCGTCGAGCCTGGCCGCGATCGCCTCGTGATGTTCCAGCAGGATGCGCTCTTCCCGTGGCTTGATGCCTTGGAGAACGTGCTCTTCGGCCTGCGCCTCAAGCCGGGTCTCACCGACGCCGAGCGCACCGAAGCCGCCCG
>CAXNEN010000242.1:0-3088 GCA_964201505.1 Opitutales bacterium | reverse complement strand
CCGGCAAACAGGTCCCCCTCACGGACCTTCGTCTACTCTGGCTGACGATGAAATCGCCTCTGCTCATTCTGAAGGTCATCGCGCTGATTCATCTGCACGCCGCATGGCTTTGGCTGGTGAAGAAACTTCCCTTTCGCCGAAAAGGGGCTGACATTCCCGACCAGCGAAATCTCCGGCACCCCACCCCCGAACTTACCGGACGACATGACTAAACCCTCCCTCGCCCGCCGCCTCGTCCTCGGGGAACTCGCGAAACTCTCCAAAGGCCGCCTCTCCCTTCGCCTGCCCGAAGGCACGGAGCTCACGCTGGGCGACCCGCAGGCAGACGGCGGTGCGCGCCTCGAAGTCGCCGACGAAAACGCCTTCCGTCGCATCATGCTCGCGGCCGATATCGGCCTCACCGAAGGGTACATGGAAGGCGAATGGGATTCGCCGGACCTCAACGCACTCATCGGTTTCTTCATCCAGAATATTGACCAGACCCCCGGCATGTCGGGCTCGGCCCGCAAGGCTCTTGGCGTCGGCCTGTTCCGCATCGCCGACCGCATCGGCCACCTCCTCCGCCCGAACGACAAGAAGACCGTCCGACGCAATATCTCGGAGCACTACGACGTCTCCAACGATTTCTTCCGTCTCTTCCTGGATCCGTCGATGATGTATTCGTCGGGCCGCTGGGAAGGCACGGATTCGCTCGAGCAGGCGCAGGCCAAAAAGAACGAGTCACTCTGCCGCTTCCTCCAGCTCAAGCCGACCGACCACGTCATCGAGATTGGTACCGGCTGGGGCGGCTGGGCTTTGCACGCCGTCAAGAAATACGGCTGCCGCGTCACCTCGCTCACGATCTCCAAAGCGCAGCACGACCTCGCCGTCGAACGGATCCAAGCCGCTGGTCTATCGGATCGTATCACCGTGAAGCTCGAGGACTTCCGCGACCATCAGGGTCTTTATGATAAGTGTGTCTCAATCGAGATGATGGAAGCCCTGGGGCATAAGTATCTGCCGGCGTTCTGCGCCTCGATCGGAAGGCTGCTTAAGCCAGACGGCATCGCTGCCTTCCAATACATCACCTGCCCTGATAGCCGCTACGCGCAGTTCCGCGACGGCGTGGACTTCATCCAGAAGCACATCTTCCCCGGCTCACTGCTGCTTTCCATCAATCGCGTCGGCGAACTGATGACCAACGAAAGCGGCTTCCAGCTCGAACGCGTCGAGGAATTCGGCCGCGACTACGCGCGCACGCTCGATGCTTGGTGTCAGGCCTTTGAGGCCAACCTAGATAAGGTGCGCGGCATGGGCTTCGACGAACGCTTCATCCGCAAGTGGCGCCTCTACTTCCGCTACTGCCAGGCCGCGTTCGAGCACCGCAATATCGGCGTCGTGCAGGCGGTCTACGTGCGGCCCAACCGCCAAGGTTGAACCCTTGCCTTGGGTAGGGCGGGCTCTGCGTGCCCGCCGTTGACCCCATCGAGGTCCCTACCTGACACCCTTGGCGTCTTCGCGGGCCTGCGAAGCCGTACTATCCGCCCAGAGCTGCTGGGTAACCTTGAGGAGGACGTACCCGCTCACGACGGTGACGGCGGTGAGGATCCAGGCCATGGTCAGGCGCTGAGGGTCGCCCGACGAGTAAAGGAAGTTACCAATGGCAAAGAGCGAGCCCCAGATGAGCGCGCAGCCGGCAATCCAGCCGACGAAGGCCGAGCCGATGCGGTTCTCCTGGGCAATCTCGGGGTCACTGATGCCGGCCGCAGCGCGGATATCCGTCCAACCCGGGCCTGCCGGCTTCACCTTGTGGCAGAAGGCGATGAGGGTCGCGCGGTCGGTCTGCGGCCCGACGTAGGCGGTGATGAGCCAGGAAATCGTGGTCAGCCCGACCTGGATAATTGTCGTGGTCGCAAAATCGGCCTGCGGCATGAAGAACGGCACGGCGACCGAGGTCACGAGCGACATCACCATCGCAACGACTTCACACCAGGCGGATACGCGCCACCAGAACCAACGGGCGAGATAGAGCAGGCCCGTGCCAGCGCCGATAGAGAGCAAGATCTGGAAGGCTTGCTGCGCCGAGGACATGGTCAGGCTGAGCAGCGCCGCGATGACGTAGAGGAATACGGTGGAGAGGCGGCCGACGTTGACGTAGTGGGCCTCGCTGGCGTCCTTCTTCATGAAGCGGCGATAGAAGTCGTGCACGAGGTACGATGAGCCCCAGTTGAGGTGCGTCAGAATCGTCGAGGAGTTGGCAGCGATGAGACCGCCAATCATCAGGCCCACAAACCCAACGGGCAGGAACATGAGCATCGCCGGAAACGCGGAGTCATGGCCGATGAGAGTAGGGTCCGCATTGGGGAACGCCTTGGTGATCGCGGCGAGGTCAGGATAGACGATAATTGAGCACAGTGCGGTGATGATCCACGGCCAGGGGCGTAGCACGTAGTGGGCGACATTAAAGAACAGCGTGCCGCCGAGGGAGTCCTTCTCCGACTTCGAAGCCAGCATGCGCTGCGCAATGTACGAACCGCCACCAGGCTCAGAGCCGGGGTACCAATTAGCCCACCAGCTGACGGCAATCGGTAGGATGAAAATCATCAGCGCCAGTTCCGACATCGTGAAGTTCGGTAGCATGTCCAAAATCGGCTGACCCTTGCCATCGGAGACCGACATCACCGGCACGCCTTGGGTCGTGACGACCTGCCGGGTCGAAAGCTCGACCACGAGCGCCTTCAGGCCAGCCCAGCCACCCGCGCCCTTACCGACTAGGCGCTCGCCGACCTCAACGAGCGAGAACCAGGCTGCGGCGAAGACGGCGGTCATCTTGATGAAAAACTGAATCGTATCGATGACCAGCACACCCCAGAGGCCAGAGTGTGCGGCGAAGACCACATTGAGGATGCCGCAAGCGACGATGGTCTGCCACGCGGGCATCCCGAAAAGGATATTGGCGGGAGCACGCGGATCTCGCGCGGCTTCTACCGCGACGGGGTCTGGTCCGACGGCGGGTTCATGCAATGGGCGCAGATTTCGGCGGTCTCATGGAAGGAGGAGGAGCGGGTCACCCTGCTCCTCATCTCGCATGTCCGGAACATCGCCCGCC
>CAXNEN010000241.1:0-3088 GCA_964201505.1 Opitutales bacterium | reverse complement strand
GCTCTTCTTCGGGCGGGTGCGGAGGATGATGCCTTCCAGCAACAGCCAGCGCAGCGGGGCCGGGTAGTCGATGACGCGGTCGTCGTTCAGGAATTCACGCAGGTAGTTACGCACGTCGGGCACGGCAGTGCTCTTCGGCGAACCAAGATTCAACAGCAGGATACCTTTACGGGACATAGGGGCAAAAGAGGCGGGACGGCGGACGATGTCAAACGCCAGAGGCAACCACGGCGTCGACGACGGCCTGGAAGGTCTCAATCCGGGCCTGGGGCGTGATGCCATGGCCAAGATTAAAGATATGCCCAAGATCACCCGCGTTATCGGCCAGCACGGCCTGGGTCGCGGCAGCCGCGGCGGCGGGCTCGCCGGTCATGAACTCGGGGTCGAGGTTACCCTGCAGGCAGATTGGGCGGCCAGCCAGCTGGCGCACCTGCGAGAGCGGCATGGTCCAGTCGACGCCTAGGCAAGGCACGCCAGTCTGCGCGAGCGCGGCGGCCTGCGGGGACTTGCCCTTGGCGTAAAGGATGACCGGGGCACTGGCGGGGAGGCGTTCGAGCACCGCACGAATATAGCGCAGCGAGAACTCCTCGTAGTCGGCACCGGTGAGCGCGCCGGCCCAGCTGTCAAAAATCTGGATCGCGTCGGCGCCGGCGGCGAACTGGCGGGTGAGGTATTGCGCGACGGCGTCGGTCAGGATCTCGAGGATGCGGTGCATCATCTTCGGGTCAGCCTTGATCAGTGCCTTCGTCTTCGGGAAGTCTTCAGAGCCGCCGCCTTCGACGAGGTAGCAGGCGAGCGTCCAAGGCGAACCAGCGAAACCGAGCAGGGTCTTATTCAGGCCGAGTTCTCTGCGCAGGATGGCGAGGGCGTCGTAGACGTATTGCAGACGGTCGGCGACGCCTTCGAGTTTCAGCGTGGCGACGTCGGCCGGAGAGGCCAACGCGCGCTCCATGGCGATGCCGCCTTCGTCGCGGAAACGGTAACCGACGCCGAGGGCTTCGGGAATGACCAGGATGTCCGAGAACAGGATCGCGGCGTCGAGCTGCGGGAAGCGGCGGAGCGGTTGCAGCGTGACCTCGACCGCGAGTTCGGGCGTTCGGACCATCGTGACGAAGTCCGACTTGGCCTTGAGGGCGCGGTATTCGGGCAGGTAACGACCGGCCTGGCGCATGATCCAGACCGGAGCCCGGTCATGGGGCTGTCGGCGGAGGGCGGCGAGGAAGCGGTCGCGGGAGTTCATCAGGACCCCTTCAGCCAATCCTGCGGTTTTAGATAATGCGAGAGCAGACGTTCTTCCGGGGTGCCGGCAGCGGGCTGGTGGCTATAGTGCCACTGCACGCGGGGCGGGAGGGACATCAAGATGGACTCCGTCCGGCCACCGGACTGGAGGCCGAAGATCGTCCCACGGTCGAAGACGAGGTTGAATTCGACGTAACGCCCGCGGCGGATCTCCTGCCAAGTGCGCTCGCGCTCACCATAGGGGGTGTCCTTACGGCGACGCAGAATCTCAGCATAGGCCGGACCGAAGGCATCGCCGACCTTCTGCATCATCGCGAAGGCCGATTCGAAACCGCCCTCGGTGAAGTCGTCGAAGAACACGCCGCCGATGCCGCGTTGTTCCTGGCGGTGCTTCAGCAGGAAGTAGTCGTCGCACCAGCTCTTGAACTTCGGAAAATGGGCGCCCGTAGCTTTCTCGCCGGCACGGTGCCAGGAGACCGCGTCTTCATCGAAGCCGTAGTAAGGCGTCAGGTCGAAGCCACCGCCGAACCACCAAACCGGATCGGGGCCATCGGTGCAGAAGAAGCGCACGTTCATGTGCGACGTCGGGCAATAGGGATTGAGTGGATGCTGGACGACTGAGACACCCATCGCGCGGAAGCCTTTGCCGGCGAGATCTGGTCGGGCGATCGTGGCGGACGGAGGCAGCGCGTGGCCGCGGACGTCCGAGAAGGCTACCCCGCCCTTTTCGATCACCGACCCGCCAGCGATGACACGGGTACGGCCGCCGCCACCCTCGGCACGCTTCCACTCATCGGTGATGAACTTGGCTTTGCCGTCCACTTCCTCGAAAGTCGCGCAGAGGCGATCCTGCAGGCTGGTCAGGTAATTTCTGACGAGATCGGGGTTCATGATGTCCGTACTCAATCCGAGCCAACGGGACTGGTCAACGAAGCCTCGCCCGACCGGCAAGAATCCACCTCCGCTTATCGCCCTTAAGCGGGAACTACTAGGTAGACCTTGATGGGGGGCCGCAAATCGGCAGGGTCAGACCAGGCCATGAACCCGGAATTCAAGCTTCTCGTCCTTTTCTGCTTGGCCGGCATCTTCGCCTTGGGACTGCCCTGGTTGGCTTGGCGACGTGTACGCAGCCTGGAGAAGAAGTATGGCCGGATCCTCCTGGTCCGCGGCGTGACGGGTGCGCAGGCCGCCCGCATCGTCCTCCTTCGCGGCGACGTTTCGCAGGTCGACGTCGATGAGAGCGATATCGCGGTGACGGATTTCTATTCCGCCTTCGAACCCGCGATCAAACTCTCCAGCGGCGTCTACTCCGGCAAGCGACTCTTCGACGTGGCGCGCGCGGCGCGCCTCGCCGGCCACGCCTTGCAGCACCGCGACCGCAAACTGGGCGGACTCGCCTCCTGGGATTCGTTCATGATCTTCTGGGGCAATGCCTGGCCGATTCTCCTGCCCCTCACCGTCATCGTCAGCAAAGGCCGTCCGTGGGCCTTGATCGGCTTCGCCCTTGTCGCAGGCGCCATCGCCATCGTGCACCTCCTCAAGCACACGCACGTCCAGGACGCCGCGCGACGCGGACGGCGCGAATTGGACGGCGCCAAGCTGCTCGACGGGCACCCCGACGAAGAGGTCGACGCCGCGTTCCTGGCCGCAAGGCTGGACCACATGGCCCTGCCCTATTCGAAAACGTGGCTCCGGCTGCTGTTTTCCTGAGCAGGACCGCTACCGCCACCCCGCGGTGGGCCTAATGTCGCTCTGGCTGGGAAGTTCGTCCTTCCGACCAGCCGGGGCCAGGACAGTATTCATATCCTAATAAGACCAAGCCAACGACGGACTCTTCGAACCCATGTTC
>CAXNEN010000240.1:0-3103 GCA_964201505.1 Opitutales bacterium | reverse complement strand
GGGTTGGCCGGCTTGCGGTAGGCGAGCAGTTTGGCGCCCGCGCCGACGCCGGCCTTATTGCCAACGCCATGGAGGGGCTGCACGACGAGGTCCCAGCGGCCGGTAGCGGCTTCGACCCAGGCCATGCGGTGGACGGTCGGTTCGTGGTGGAGCTTCACCGCCTCCCACTTCTGGGTGCGGTCGGCCGGAGGGATGAGATAAAAGACCGCGCCACTCTTCACCGTGTCGGAAGGATTCCAGCCCGCGCCGATGGCAATCTCGGCCTTGCCGTCGCCGTCGAGATCTTGTGCCGCGACGCACACATTGTCTTCCTTTGTGAGATTCGTGGCGATGACGTGCTTTTTCCAAGTGGGGTTATGATACCACTGCACCGTGGATTTGTCGGCCAGGACGATATCGGACTTACCGTCGCCATCGACGTCGGCAATCGCGAGGCCGTAGCCGATCTCAATCTTGTCAATTTCCTGCTGACGGAACTTCGGTTCCGGCGCGGCGAACGCGACGGAGGCAAGCAAGAGGGAGAGGAGCGGGGTCGGCTTCATCTGGCCATTAAGCCACGTGGCCGCCCGCTGTCGAACCTCACTTCAGGCCGTGAGGCGTTCGAGGCACTCCGCGTAGAGCGCCTGCGTCTTCTGCACAACGTCGGCTGGCAGGGTCGGGCCTGGCGCGGTCTTGTTCCACGGCTGGGTTTCGAGCCAATCGCGGACGAACTGCTTGTCGTAGGAGGGCTGGGCGCGACCGGGCTGCCAGGTGGCGGCCGGCCAGTAGCGCGAGGAGTCGGGCGTCAGGACTTCGTCGATGAGCACGAGTGAGCCATCGGGGGCGCTCCCGAACTCGAACTTCGTATCAGCGAGAATGACACCGGCCTTGGCGGCGCGTTCGGCGCCCATGCGATAGAGCGCAATGGAGGTCTCTTGCACCGTGCGGAAGACCTTCTCGCCGAGGACCTCGCCGCAACGCGCGCGGGTGATGGCCTCGTCGTGACCTTCGGCGGCCTTGGTGGAAGGAGTGAAAATCGGCTGTGGCAACTTCGAGCCGTCGAGCAGGCCTTCGGGCAGTGGGTGGTCGAGGATGCCGCCAGTCTTCTGGTATTCCTTGAAGCCGCTACCGGCGAGGTAGCCGCGGACGACCGCTTCGACCGGAAGGGGCTTGAGCTTACGCACCAGCATCGAGCGTGGGATCAGGTGTTCGTGGCCGTGCAGGGCCTTGGCCAGCGCGTTGGCGTGGTCGGGCACGAGGTGCGTCGGGAAGACGAGGCGGGCTTGGTCAAACCACCAGAGGCTGATCTGCGTGAGGAGGATGCCTTTGCCCGGGACGCCGTTGGGCATCACGACGTCGAAGGCCGAGAGACGGTCGGTCGCGACGATTAGATAATGCGTACCGAGGTCGAAGACTTCACGGACCTTGCCCTTCGCCTGGAGCGGGTAGGGCAGGCCGGTGACGGTCATCAGCGCTTCGGTGGGCAAGGGCGGCGTCTTCATCCTGCCACGGAGATAGGGCAGGGCGGGGCGGCAGGGCAAGGTGGTTCGTCGTTGAGGCGGCGACTCGCGCGGGCAGGATGCGAGTCGCCCGATGGAACTCCGCGACGCCCATTGTCATTACCAGTTCGCCGAAGTGCCGTATGCCGCGGTCGAGCAGGCCCGGGCGGACGGCGTGGGCCTAGCGATGATCAACGGCAGTGCGCCCTCCGACTGGGAAGATGTGGCCGCCCTTGGTCGGCGCGATCCGTGTAATCGCATGTCGTTCGGACTGCACCCATGGGATGTGCCAACGGCGCCCGAGGGTTGGGCCGAGACGCTGCGCACGACCCTGCTCGCACATCCGACGGCGGGCGTGGGCGAGATGGGGCTCGACCGTTGGGTGAAGGATCACGATCCCGTCGCCCAAGAAGCGGCCTTTCGCACGCAGCTCGCCTTGGCCGTCGAACTGGAACGCGCCCTCACCATCCATTGCGTCAAGGCCATCGGCCCGCTGATGGATATCCTGCGAGCGACCGCGCTCCCGCGCCGCGGCTTCCTGCTGCACAGCTGGAACGGACCCGTCGAACTCGTACCAGAGCTGGCCAAGCTCGGCGCTTATTTCTCTTTCAGTGCGCACCACCTCATCCCGCGCAAGGCCGACCTGCGCTTCCAGTTCGCCACGGCGATCCCTCGCGAACGGATTCTCGTCGAGACCGATGCGCCGGCGCTGTGTCCGGCGCCAGAGTTTCGTCTACGCGAACTTGCGGCCGACGTGGAAGGCACCGAGCAGAACCATCCGTCGAACCTCGTGCGCAACAATGACGAGCTCGCACGGACCATGGGCGTGACGCCCGAGGAATCCGCTGCGTTGACCGGTGCGAACTTCGCCTGCCTATTCGGGGCGTAGGAGCGAAAGGCGGAGCGCCTCGCCGGCGGCCGCGAGACCGAATGCGCCGGCCACGTGCGAGGCCGTACCGTAGCCCCATTCGCAGTTCGGGTGGAGGTCTTCGCCTTCGGGAATCTCGCCGCCCGGTAGGCCTTCGCAATCCGTTGGCTGCGTGAACGGTTCGTCGGACCAGACGCACGAGACGCCGAAGGGGGCTTTGCCGCGGGGAAAATCAAAGTTCTGCCGGAGACGCTTGCGAACCAGCATCATCAGAGGGTCGTCGCGCGAATCGCGGAGGTCGGTGACTTTGATTCGCGTACCATCGAGGCGGCCGGCGCAGCCGCCGACCGTGACTACGGGCAGTTTGCGGTTCACCGCTTCTGCGATCAGGCCGCATTTAGGCGACAGCGCATCCATCGCGTCGATGACCACGCCGTCGAAGTCGGTGAGCACTTCGTGCGGATTGAAGCGGGAAAGGAAGCGCTGGTGGAGGGTCGTCCGAATCTGGGGATGAATCGAACGGGCGCGCTCGGCCATCGCTTCGGTCTTCGCCTTGCCCTCATTGCCAGCGACCGCGTGCAGCTGGCGGTTGGTGTTGGAAATGCAGACGGCATCGCCGTCGACCATCGCGAGGTGGCCGACGCCGGAGCGGGCGAGGGCTTCGATAGTCCAGGAGCCAACGCCGCCGAGGCCGACGACGAGGAAGGACGAACGGGCGAGGCGTTCCATGCCGGCGCGTCCGTAGAGACGGCCGATG
>CAXNEN010000239.1:0-3103 GCA_964201505.1 Opitutales bacterium | reverse complement strand
GAGAGGGACCGAGGCTCGGAGGCTGGGTTGAACAGAAGTGGAAATCATTTCGGGTGGCGGGTGGCAGCCTCTGGTGGCGGGTGGCGGCGTGAGAATTTCGCGTGGGGATATGCTGGCATGGGGGTCTGCTGCGAAGCAAATGCAGAAGGTAGGGCGGTGATTGCTATCACCGCCGTTCGAGACCGTGGGTGGAGAGTCGTCGGGGCTGAGCCAGGATCGATGGAGATGCGGACGTGCGGAGGCGAACGGCGGCGATGGCAATCGCCGCCCTACCCGAGACAGGCTATGTCGTGACGCGGTCCCGACCCTACCCGAGGCAGACTAGGGCAGCACGCGGTGCTGCCCCTACCTTAGATACAGCAGATGCGATGTCATCGCATCCCTACCAACGGAAAGAGCCCGGCCTTGCGGCCGGGCTCAGGTGTATGAAGCTATCCGTGAAGCTTAGAAGCTGTAACCGACCGAGAGACCAAGGGCATCGCCGCCAGCGGACTCGCCGGTGAAGGCGTAGGTCAGCGAGAGGTCGAGGTTCTTGGACAGGTTGTAGCGGAGGCCGACATTGAAGATGTTGTCGTTCTCGGAGGCGACGTCGCCGAAGACGACGCCACCGATAGCCACGAGGGCGCCGATGTTGGTGCGGACGCGCTGGTAGCCGACGGAGAACTCAACGTTGCTGCCGAGAGCCTGGCGATACTGGAGGCCGAGGGAGGTCTGCTCAGCGACGGCGAACGCGTTGGAGGCACCGAACTGGCCCTGCTGGTAACCGAGGCCGACAGCGAGATCGCCGGAGCCCACGTTGAACTTATAGGCGAGACCGAAGCCGGTCATGTAGCCACCGAGACCGGTGAGGTCGCCCTTGCCGTCGACGTCGGAGTACGAGCCAGAGATGAGGACACCAGAATTGGCGAGCTCGGCGGTGCCGCCGACACTGAAGCCCTTCATGGCGTCACTGGCCAGGTAGCCAACGCTTACGCGGTTATAGTTGAGGCCCACATCGCCGGGAGCGGCAGAGGCCGCGGCAGCAACAAGGGTGAGGATGAGGATGGGGGTATGTTTCATAGCACCCTTAACGAAACCCCTGCCTGACGGCTTGCAACCAATATCTTATACTAGGTTTATTATATAATAAAGCGGGCGCGACGTCTGTCGCGCCCGGAATGGCGATGGAAACCAGAGTCGCTCAGGGCTTGGGGGCAGGCACGGCGGCTTCGAGCTTCTCGAGCGTCACCATCAGGGGATTGGGCTTGTGCTCATACATGGCACCCGTGCCAGCATCGATACCCGCGCCGATGATGCCGCCGAGGAAGACATTACCGGCCATCGCCGCGCCACCGCCACCGCCGATCTCAGACGCCACGATGATAGTCCGGTCCTTATAGCCAGGCTTGCTGATGAAGACGGTCAAGGTGTCGCTGCGCGGCACTTGGAAGCTGGCCGGAGTCTTACCCACCATGCCGGTCGACAGACGAACGTCCGCATCCTGCGGAATGGTATCGACGACAAAGACTTCCTTACTCCCACGAGTGATCGACGCGCACCCGGTGAGGAGAATAAAGCCGAGCAAGGCAGGAAGCAAGCGGGCGGGGTTCATGACGGCTGACTGTGAACATCGGGCGGACGGGAGCAAGGGGTATTTTCTAGAAGAAGATTATAATATAATACGCGACGCGAAGCGTCGCGAGGGGGCAAGGGAGCAAAGACCTAGCTCAAAGGGAAACTGGAGACCGGGTGATTGCTGCGGGCATTAGGTAGGGCGGTGATTGCTATCACCGCCGTTTGAGACCGTGGGAGGAGAGTCGTCGGGTCTTAGCGAAGATCGCGGACGTACGACGTGCGGAGGCGAACGGCGGCGATGGCAATCGCCGCCCTACCCGAGACAGGCTATGTCGTGACGCGGTCCCGACCCTACCCGCGCAGCGGAGCCGCGAACATAGTTGACCAGTGGGCCAGTTGGCCGGGGGGCACACTAGTTGACACGTTGACAAGTTGGCCAGTGGACAAGGGATGCAGATGCCCGGCACCCGCACCTGTACCTGATAACCCACACCTGAGACCTGAGGGCCGAGACCTGGGACCTGAGAATGAAATTGCAGGCGATGCAGACTAGGGCAGCACGCGGTGCTGCCCCTACCTTAGCTACAGAGGGCAGCACGTGGTGCTGCCCCTACCTTAGGAGAGTTTCTTGAGTTCCCCGGTGCTGTCGCCGAGCTGGACGTCGCGGATGTCCATGCGGTTGAGCATGCTGACCCAGAGATTGTTCAACGGGGTCTCCTTCGAATACACGACGTGGCGGCCTTGCTTGATCGTGCCGCAACCTTTGCCAGCGAGAAGGATTGGTAAGTCGTCGTGGTTATGACGGTCGCCGTCGCCGTTGCCGGAGCCGTAGACAATCATGGAGTGATCAAGGAGATTGCCGTCGCCTTCCTTCACGGACTTGAGGCGCTCAAGGAGGTAGGCCAGCTGCGTCGTGTGGAAGACGTTGATGTCTTGAATCTTCGCCATCTTCACCGGGTCGTGGCCGTGGTGGGAGATGTTGTGGTGGCCGTCGCGCACGCCGATGAACGGGTACGAGCGGTTGCTGCCTTCATTGGCGAGGACGAACGTCGCGACGCGCGTAGTGTCGGTCTGGAAGGCCAAGACAATCAGGTCAGCGAGCAGGCGGAGGTGTTCGGCGTAGCTTTCCGGGATGCCTTGCGGCGGCAGCACGCCGACGGGGAGCGGCTTCTGGCCTTCGTTGCCGGACTTGGCGATGCGTAGTTCCATTTCGCGGACGGCGGTGAAATATTCGTCGAGCTTACGCTGGTCGGCGGCGCCGAGGCGGACATTGAGCTCGCGGAAATCCTCGCGGACGGCGTCGAGGACGGACTTACGGGCCGCGTCGCGGCGCTGGCGTTCGAGATCGGAACCCGCGCCGAAGAGGCGTTCGAAGATCAGCTTCGGGTTCACTTCCTTCGGCATCGGCTGCGTGGCCGAGCGCCAGGCGAGATTGCCCTGGTAGATGCAGGCGTAGCCCGAGTCGCAACCGCCGGCGAGCTTGGTGGCTTCGGTACCGATCTCGAGGGAGGCGAGGCGCGTGCGATCACCGATCCGCGAAGCGGCCAGC
>CAXNEN010000238.1:0-3105 GCA_964201505.1 Opitutales bacterium | reverse complement strand
ACGGCCGTCACGCGGCCGACGATCTCATGGCCCGGGACGCAGGCGTAGTTCGTGCCCGGCCATTCGCCGCGGGCCGTATGGACGTCGGAGTGGCAGACGCCGCAGAAGAGGATTTCCATCTGCACATCCGTCGGTCCCGGTGCGCGGCGCGCGATCTGCAGCGGGGCGAGTTTCGAAGAAGGGGAGGCGGAACCGTAGGCCTGGGCGGTAGTGGTCATGGAAGGGAGGCCCTCACTGGTAGGGTCATTGATACGGGACGCAAGCCAGCCTCATGTCTGAAGGTGTCTAGGCGCAGGGGTTTCCTGCCCAATAAAAAACCCCGCTGCTGCGGGGCTTCGGGAGGCTTATTTGCCTTCGAGCTTCTTCAGGTATTTCGCTGGGTTCTTCTCGAACTTCGCGATGCAAGGCTTGCAGCAGACCTTGATGGTTTGGCCTTGGTGGACGAAGGAGGCCTGTTCGCCCATCGAATCAAGGTCACTGTCGGAGACGATGCAGGTCTTCAACGGGTAGGCCTTCGGGGTAACGGACTTGCCGGTGTCGGCAGGCTTGGTTTCCGAGGGTTTGTCGGCACCAGAGACGGCGAGGCAACAGGACAGGAGGGCGAGGGTGAGGAACGATTTCATGTTTTGGGTGGTTGGGTTAAAAGCGAGTGAGGAGACCGATGCCTGCACCGAAGTCTGAACTGTATCCCGCCGTGAGCGAGAATTGCTTCGTAAGGAGGTAGCGTAGGTCGGCGGAGGTGGTGACGCCGGTCTGGCGACCGTTGCGATAGCTAAGATCGAGGGCGAGGCGATCGGTCAGCTGGAGGCTCTTCATTAGCATGGCGCGGGTCTCGCCGCCGGATTGGTGGGTCAAGCTCAGTTCAACGAAGTAGGGGAGACGGAAGGAGGCACCGGCGAAAGGACCGTCGCGGCCTCCGTCCATACTGTCGAAGCGGTAGCCGGCGAGCAGCGAGAGGCGGGTGTCGACGTAGCGTGAGTAACTGAGTTCCCGTTCATGGCCATCGTCGTGACGCATGCCTTCCATCCAACTGACGTTGAAGTTATCGCGGCCCGATTGAATTGTCGCGAAGCCGGAGGCCGAGGCCGTCGTGAAACTGGCCTGCCCCCAGGCGTAGACCGACGGCATGGCGTGCGTCGCGGCGGGGTGGGGCGGTTCGGCGCCATCGGCGGCCGTCACGCGGATGGTGCGGATCATGCCGGTGAGATGGTGGTAGAGTAGGTGGCAGTGGAGCAGCCAGTCGCCTTGGCCTTCGTTGGCCGTGAACTCGATGGTGCGCACGCTCATCGGCGGCACGTCGACCGTGTGCTTCAGCGGAGAGGTGGCCGGGTCCTCGTCATTCGCATCCACCAGTCGGAAAAAGTGTCCGTGGAAGTGAATCGGGTGGTGCATCATCGTGTTGTTCACCAGACGCACGCGGAGCGTCTCGCCTTCCTTGACCTTGATCGACTCGGCTTCGTGGGGGCTGAGACCATCGAAGCTCCATTCGTAGCGAATCATGTCGCCCGCCAGCTTGAGGGTTAACTCGCGGTGCGATGACGCGACTGGGTGCGGTTTTGCGGCCCGCAACTTAAGGTAGGGCGAGAGCGGCCGATCAGGTTCCGTGGTGCCTGGCTCGGGGTCGAGCTGGTCGAGGATCGACATCAGGTAGGCGTTCATCCCGTAGCGGTCCGGTGCGGGGGGCGGCGTGGCGGCATGGACGCCGCCCTCACCAAGCCAAGCAGAGACCGAGCCGCTGCCGTCCTGGGCGGTGGCGCGCAGTTCCCAGGAGCCGTCGGCAGGAATCTTTACCAGCAAGTCATAGGTCTCGGCGGGGCCCAGTAGGAGGAGCTTTTGCTCGAACGGGACGACGTCCTGGCCGTCGGCAGAGACAATCTTCAGCGGGCCGGTCGCCGCGCCGAGGTAGAAGTAAGTTCCTGCGCCAGCGTTGATGAGGCGGACGCGGACCACCTCGCCAGGCTTGCCGGGGAGTTGCAGACGGCGTTGCCCGTTCATCAGGAACGCATCATAGGCGACATCGGAAAGGTCCATCGGCGGCACGAGGGCCTTCTCACGGCTGAGGTATTCGTCGAGCTTGCCGGCTTGATAGGCGCCGAAGAGCGATTGCGAGGTTCCTTTGCGGAACGAGTACCAGTCGCTCATGCGGAGGAGGGTGCGTTGGACCTCGGTGGGATGCTCGTTCGTCCAGTCGCCCAGCACCACGACTTGGTCGTGGTCGGCACGGATGGTCGGCGTCTTCGGCTCGATGACGATGGAGCCGAGGACCCCGCGTTGCAGTTGGTGGCCGGTATGGCTGTGATACCAGTAGGTGCCGTGCTGACGGATGAGGAATTCGAACGTGCGGGACTTACCAGCGGCGATGATGGGGGTGGTCACGCCGGGAACGCCGTCTTCGATGTTCGGGACTAGCAGGCCGTGCCAATGGATTGAGGTGGTGTCATCGGATAGACCATTTGTGACCGTGATGCGGGCCACCTCACCCTCGCGGAAGCGGAGGACCGGGCCGGGTGTACCGCCGTTGATCGTGAGGACCTGGGCCGGCGTGCCGGCCGGGCTCAGCGTCTGTTCGGCGATGGTCAGCTTATATTCCACGACGCGGGCGGCGGGGTGGAGTGCGGAAGCCTTCGGCGCCGCTTCCATCGCGGCGACATAGGCCTGCCGGCAGAGTTCGCAGGCATGGCTGGAGGCGGCGAGGGCTAAGGCCATCACCGTCAGCACGAACCGTTGCGACCAGTATCCAGCCATGGCATTAGTGAAGTTAGAATCAGGCCGTTGGCAAACGAAGGCCGAACTTCTCGAAAGGCAGGCGAAAAACGCCCAGTTCAGCCGTCCGACGGGTCGTAGAAACCTTGGCGGACGACGAAGCGGATCACGCCGGCGACATCGTGGACGCCGAGCTTGCGCATCAGGTTCGTGCGGTGGTTCTCGACCGTCTTCGCGCTGATGTCGAGTTTCACGGCCACTTCTTTGCTCGAGAAACTCTTGGCCAATAGGATCGCGATCTCTTTCTCGCGTTCGGTGAGCGTGGAGCCCTTGGCGTCGACGTCACTTTCCGGCGCGGTGAGGGCATCGGCCATGGCCTTTTGGAAGGCTTCGCTGAACCAG
>CAXNEN010000237.1:0-3110 GCA_964201505.1 Opitutales bacterium | reverse complement strand
CTCCTGCTGGCTGGCGCTGGAGGTGGTGATCAATGTAACCGTGATGGTGGGGCTGATCCCGGTGATATCGAAGGTCGGCTTGGAGGCGGCGCCATTCTTCACGAAGTCCTTCTCGCCGCCGATGGTCCAGGTCTTGCCGTCCTTGCTTTCGCTGAACCAGTAGTTGCGGTCGCCGTTCTCCTTGCGGCAGATGGCGAGCCAAGTGCCGTCGGGCAGACGATTGACGGCGGGCTCGGTCAGCGCCGGTTCACCGGGGCCGTTGAAGTGGCCGACGACCGTGAGCGTGTCGGCAGCTGCGTTCAATGTGCAGAGCGCCTGCTGGGCGCCGAGGTAGTTGTTGATCGCGATGTAAGTCTTGCCGTCGAACTCCTTAAAGTTGTCGAACAGGTAAAGCCCGGCGTCGACCGGCTTGCGCTGGAAGCCCTGCTTAGCGGCGTCCGCATAGAGATACTTCGGTTGAAGGTCGAACGTGCCTTCGCTCGTCGTGAGTTTCATGCGATGAATCTCCGGCTCGAAGGTCATCGTGCGTAGGTCGAGGTCGCGGTAGTAGGTCTGCGACTGGCGCTTGCCAGGTTGCTCGCTGGCGAACCAGCAACGGAGCGTCTGCGGACCGACCTGCTTGATACGCGGCACGAAGCAGGCACCTACGGATAGGGTCTCGTTGGCGAAAGCCTGCTCGGAGCGGGCGATGGTCATCACGTCGAGCAGGCGTTCGTTGCGGAGGTCGACGATGGAGAGGGTGGCGTAGACGAAAGGCCACTGCGCGGCTTCGCCGGCTTGGCGGTCGTTGGCTTCGGAGACGATGTACGCCCGATCGCCCACGATGGCGAAGTGGGCGTCATGCGCGCCTTTGACTTCGGGGCCGCTGGCCTTGATGAGGCTGGCCATGACCTTGTCGCCGGCGGCCTTGGCGTCCCAGCCGTCCGGAAGAAGGTGGGATGGCGAGCCCAGCTTGCTGGTTTGCTTAGGTGAAGAGCAACCGGCAAGGATGACTGCGAGACAGAGTAGGCTGCGAAGGCTCATTTTACTTTATAGATCTTCACGTCGTCGATCCAGACGGTCGAATTCGCGAGGAAGCTGAACCAGCGCTTCATGTCGTGGGCGTAGCCCTCGGAGCGGTGGCTGGCGATGAGTTTACCGTCGAGGCTGAAGCGCATCTCGTCACCTTCGGTGACCAGAGTGTATACGTGCCATTCTTGGTCGGCCTTCAAGGGGGTGGTCTGCGACTTCTTCTTGAGCAGCGCTTCGAGGGCGGGGTCGGGCTTCCGCTTCGCCGCCGCATCGTCAGCCCGCTTTTTCTTGATCGCTAGGTTCATTGAGCCCGTCTTGCGGTCCGAGAGGGTCAGATCGGTCTTTGAGAGCGTCGCGTAGCAAAGGTGACCAGCGTGGACGTCCTTGAGGGCTCGGTCGACGAAGCCGGTCACAAGGTTCTCGTCCTTGTTGAGTCCGGGGAACTTGAAGCGGACGATCACGCCGCCGTCGGCGAAGCCGGCGTCGTGATGGATATGGGCGGCGTGCCCGGCTTCCTTGGTCGCGCTGGCGATCTTCATGATGCCAGCGTCGAGGTCGGCCTGCTTCAGCTTCGGGACGCGGTCGGCCGTAGCGCTGTTCCAGCCGTTGCCGATGTCTTTGGCCAGGTTGCCAGTCTCTTCGCGTTCGAAGGCGTCATGGAAGATTAGCGTGCCCTTCGTCTGCAGCCAAGTGGTGTCGTCGGCCGCGGAGAGAGGGAGGGCGAGGAGGCAGAGCAGACAAGTTGACCAGTTGACCAGTTGGCCAGTTGGCCAGAAGGAGCGACTAAGGGGGCGCATGGGGTGGAGGTTGCGAAGATACAGTGCAAAGGTGCAAAAGTGCAAAGGTGGAAACGAGTAGGGCTAGGGCTGGTGAAACGGTCAGAAAACAAGAAGGGCTAGGGGGTTAGCCTAGCCCTGGTTCATTTTAACTTTTGCACCTTAGGACAGCACGTGGTGCTGTCCCTACCCCTATTAGGCGACCAACGCTTTGACGACCTTGGTCGGGAGGACGCCGGTGAGCTTCTGATCCAGCCCCTGGTACTTGTAAGTGAAGCGTTCGTGGTCGTAGCCGAGGAGGTGGAGGACCGTGGCGTG
This sequence comes from Opitutales bacterium, assembly GCA_964201505.1. Classification (GTDB taxonomy): domain Bacteria; phylum Verrucomicrobiota; class Verrucomicrobiia; order Opitutales; family UBA953; genus UBA953. The sequence goes on along the minus strand of CAXNEN010000237.1, from coordinate 1,005 downwards.
GAAGTCGTTGATCGGGAGGGGATCCTTGACGATATTGTAGCTAAACTCGTCGGTCTCGCCGTAGATCTGGCCGCCCTTGGCGCCGCCGCCGGCCATCCACATGGAGAAGCAGCGCGGGTGGTGGTCGCGGCCGTAGTTCTCCTTGGTGAGTCCGCCCTGGCTGTAAATCGTGCGGCCGAATTCTCCGCCCCAGACGATGAGCGTGTCGTCGAACATTCCGCGCTGCTTGAGGTCCTCGATGAGGGCGTGGCACGGTTGGTCGATGTCCTTACACTGGCTGGACATGCGGCCCGTGAGGTTACCATGGTGGTCCCAGTTGTTGTGGTAGATCTGGACGAAGCGCACGCCACGTTCGACGAGGCGACGAGCCATCAGGACGCTGTTGGCGAAGCTGCCGCGCTTACGGGCTTCCTCGCCGTAGAGTTTGAAGATGTGTTCCGGCTCCTTGGTGAGGTCGGTCAGTTCGGGCACCGAGGCCTGCATGCGGAAGGCCATCTCATACTGCTTGATGCGGGTGTGGGTCTCCGGGTCGCCTACCGTCTCGTAGTTGAGGCGGTTGAGCTGGTTGATGCCGTCGATGGTCTGCTTACGCATGTCATCGGGCACGCCGGGCGGGTTATTAATGAACAGGATGGGGTCGCCCTTGCTGCGGAAGGAGACGCCGGCGTGTTCACCCGGCAGGTAACCGCTGGACCACAGGCGGCTGGAGATTGCCTGCTCCTGGTCACGGTTGGTCGGGGTCGCGATGAGTACCACGAAGTTCGGCAGGTTGTTATTTTCGGAGCCCAGGCCATAGGAAGCCCAAGAGCCGAGGCAGGGGCGTCCGGTGATCTGGTTGCCGGTCTGCATGGCGCAGATGGCGGGCTCATGGTTGATTGCCTCGGTGTTCAGGGAACGCATCCAGCAGATATCGTCCGCGTTCTTGCCGAGGTTGGGCAGCAGGTCCGAGTTCAGCCACATCCCGCACTTCCCGTGCTGGCTGAAGTTGAACTTCGAAGGCGCGAT
>CAXNEN010000236.1:0-3118 GCA_964201505.1 Opitutales bacterium | reverse complement strand
TCGGCGCCCCGTTCCTGTTCTTCATCGGGGTGTTCATCCTCAACTTCGTCATCATCTACCGCGGCCTCTCCAAGGGCATCGAGTTCATCTGCAACTGGGGCATGCCGCTCCTGATCGCCATCGCCCTCATCCTATTGGTCCGCGTGCTGACCCTCGGCACGCCTGATCCTGCCCACCCCGAGCTCAGCGTCTGGAACGGCTTGGGCTATATGTGGAATCCGCACGACATCTCCAAGGGCCTGTCTAATCCCGCCGTCTGGCTCAAGGCGGCCTCCCAGATCTTCTTCACGCTCTCCGTCGGCTTCGGCGTCATCATCACCTACGCCAGCTACCTCAAGAAGAACGATGACGTCGTCCTGAGCGGCCTCACCGCCACCGCGGCCAATGAGTTCTGCGAAGTCGGCCTGGGCGGCATGATCACCGTCCCCGCCGCCTTCGCCTTCCTCGGCGCCTCGGCCGTCGCGGGCGGCACCTTCGCCCTCGGCTTCAACGTTCTCCCGCAGGTCTTCGCCGGCATGCCCTACGGCCATCTTTTCGGCGGGCTATTCTTCACCCTACTCTTCATCGCCGCCATCACCTCCTCGCTGTCGATGCTCCAGCCTGGCATCGCGTTCCTCGAGGAAGGCCTCGGACTGGATCGCCCCGGCTCCGTGGCGCTGCTCGGACTGATCACCGCAGTCGGCTGCACGCTCGTCGTCTATTTCAGCGAAGGCCTGAAAGCGCTCTCGACGGTCGACTTCTGGATCGGCGACATCGGCATCTTCCTGCAAGGGACCATCCTGATCTATGTCTTCAACTTCGCCTTCGGCTCCGAACGCGGCTGGACGGAGGCCCACCACGGCGCCGACATCCGCATCCCGCGCATCTTCAAGTTCGTCATCCGCTGGATCTCGCCGACGTTCCTCAGCGCCATCTTCCTGATGTTCGTGCTCAAGAACGTTGCGGGCTGGAACCTCTCCTTCAACTCACCCGTCTTCACCCCGACCGACCCGATCCTCGACCTCATCGGCGGCCCCGGCCACCCGGCCAGCGGCGTCGCCCGCCTGACGGCCTTCTTCCTCCTGCTCTTCGTCGCCTTCTCGGCACTAATGATTCATCGAGCCGGCAAACGCTGGGACGCCCGCTAACCCTCCGAACTTACGACCATGACAACCGCCGGACTTCTCTTCATGCTCATCTCGGTGGGCGCGGTGACCATCCTCTTCGTCTGGTGCCTCATCAAGGTGCTCACGGGCAAGAAGAACCCCGAGCACCTTGCGCACGTCGAACCGATCGACGAGAAGATGGTCGACCGTCGCTGAGGAAGGCTACTTCTTCGCCGGGACGGCCAATTCCTGTCGCGTGGCGATAGGAACGTAGCCGATTTCGAGCCCCTTGGGCGGAGTCAAGACCTGCGCGGGATCGAGCGCGGCGAGCTTACCGACCGTCGGAGGCGCGAGGTAGTCGCGATCCTTGGTCCAAGAGCGGTGGAGCTTCTCGACCTTGACCTGTAGGGCTTCGCGTTCAGCAGACGTCAGGTCAGCGTTGAGGATGGCGGGCTGGTCAGCGAAGCGGTACCAATAATAAGTGACGACGCTGCCGTCGCCGAGGAAGGCCTTGAAGGGTCCGGCCTTGGGCCCCGGGATCTTCCAGGTCGTCTTTTCGCCGGGCTGGGTCTCCCGCGGTAACTGCGGCTTTTCCACCGGGGGCTCGAAACTCATCTGCGCCAGGCCAGTCGCGGCCGGTACCTCGGCGGGCTTCACTGGCGTCCACTGCCCGTTCTTCCCGCCCGTGCCGAAGCGATAATACTGCGGCAGCGTCACGAGACCGGGCGTCGTGCGCGAGACGAGCTTGTCGTCCCACTTGTAGCCGTAGGTCATCGGATCCGGCGAATGCGGCGTGGCGAAGGATTTCCAAGCGAGCCCTGGCTTGGCCTCCCGCTTGGTGCCCTGCTTGTAGATGCTCCAGGTCGAGCCGCCGTTGTTCTTGAAGTTCTGGATGAACGCGCCGGCGGGATTGACCGCGCCGCTCGCCACTGGGCCGCCGTCGAACCAAGCCTTCACGCCGTCGTACATCGCCCGACGGTCATACGACGTCAGCCGATGCAGCACGACAGTGGTGCCGTCCGCGCCGACCGGGAAGGATGTCGGCGCGACGCGCGCATAGGTCTCGCCTTTGTCGTCCGTGGCCTGCGCGGCGGGCACATACTGGGTCTCCATCTGGAAATGCTTGTTCGGATCGGAGCCACGGGAATCGAGCATCTGGCCAGCGACGGCCGGATTACGGAGGGCCGCGCGCGACCAGAAGTTCGGCGTGAAGAAACAGACCGGCCCCTTGAAGTTCGACGAGTTCAGGAAGAGCGTCCAACAATTGTCACCGGTCGGGACGTCTTTGCCTTCGGTCTTCGTCTTGGCCTGCGCGAACGGCATCGGCAGGTAACCATAGCCGAAGAGCTCGCCATTGACGCCCTGCTTCAGATTGAGGCCGTCGAGCGGGAAGAGCAGCCAAGGCGTCAGCTGAGCGACGCCGTAGAGCCCGCGCGGATCTTCCCAGGTGCCGCGCCCGTAGCCCGGTCCGTTGGCGATGTCGTAGAAGTTCACGCCCACGCCACCCATGATGAACTTCGGCGTGGTCGTCGGAAAGTGCGTGTCGCGCCACCAGCCGAGCCCGCCTTCGATATCATTATAAAGATCCTTGGGTTTCGCGTCCTTAGGATACTGCGGATGCATCCAGGTGCCGAAGAGGCCCGTCTGGAAGCGATGGCCGGGGTATTGATTCAACAGCGGCCAGGCGGCGGCGTAGATCGAGAAGCCGGCGTCGTAGGTCTCCGGCACGCGCTCGGTCGGCACGAGGAGGTAGCCGGCCATCTCGATCTTCTGAGGGGCAGCAGGAAGCGTCGCTACCATCAGGCAGGCGAACAGGAGTGCGGGGGTGCGCATGGGGAGACTTAAGCCCCGAGACGGCATCCTGCCCACCCGAAACGATTGGCGGTTGGCGGTTAGCGGTTTGCGGTCGGGCGTGCGCAGCCACCCTGACCTCATGCTCCGACTATCTTTCTGCGAACGGCCGACCAAGGATGGTCTGCCCTACCCCTGAAAAGCCTAGCCCTAGCCCTCTCCCTCCCAATTGGGCTTTGACT
>CAXNEN010000235.1:0-3137 GCA_964201505.1 Opitutales bacterium | reverse complement strand
GACATCGCCAGCCAGGCAGGTCACGCTGCCGAGGCGATAGGTATGAGGCAGCTTACCGGGGAGGTCGGCGTCCATGATGTCGGCCCGATAGGGCATCTCCAAGGTGTCCGGCATGTGGTTGGTCGCCGAGATGTCGATGATGGCGATATGCATCCCGTTATGGACCAAGTCGAGGACGGTGCCCACCAGGACCCCGGTGCCGATACCGATGGCTTCGCCGGGCTCGAGGTAGACTTGGATGTGCTGGCCCCAGCGCTGGCGGAAGCCCGTGATAATGCGGATGAGGCGCTCTAAATCGTAGCCCTCGCGGGTGATGTGGTGGCCGCCGCCGAAGTTGACCCACTTCATCTGCGGGATGAACTCGCCGAACTTCGCTTCGAAGGCCGCGACCGTGCGCTCCAGCACGTCGGAGCCCTGTTGGCACATCGTGTGGAAGTGGAGCCCCTCGAGGCCCTCGAGGTCGTTCGGCGATTTGATTTCGGATCGGAGGGTGCCGAGGCGAGAGCCGGCGGCGCAGGGGTTGTAGAGTTCGACGTCTACCTCGGCGTGCTCCGGGTTGACGCGGAGGCCGAAGGAGAGTTTGCGGCCAGCCGCGAGGGCGGCGGCTTTGTGACGCTTCCATTGCGTCGGCGAATTGAAGGAGACGTGGTCGGCCACGCGCAGTAGGTCAGCGAACTCCTCGTCTTTGAAGGCCGGTGAGTAGGCGTGGACTTCGCCGCAGAATTCTTCGCGACCGAGGAGGGCCTCGTGGATGCCGCTCGCCGTGGTGCCGACGAGGTATTTCGAGATCAGCTTCGCCTCGCTGAACTGGGCGAAGCCCTTGAGCGCGAGGATAATCTTGGCGCCGGAGCGATCCATCACCGAGCGCAGGATGCGGAGGTTCTGTTCCAGCAGGCCGCGATGGAGGACATGGCAAGGGCTCGGGACCTGGCTCAGGTCGACCTTCCGGAAAGCTTCGGTGAGTGCGTCGGACACGAGGGAGAAATTGAGAGCGTCGGTGTGCGGTGCAAACGAAAAGCCCGCTTGGCAGCGGGCTTTGGTTTGGTCGTTCAGGCGACCGGGAGTTCCTTCACGTGCCAAGGGAGGCCGCGCTTGTTGAGCTCTTCCATGAACGGGTCCGGGTTCATCTCTTCCATGTTCCAGACGCCGGGCTTGAGCCACTGGCCGCCGGCGAGCATCGCGCCGCCGATGGCGGCCGGGACGCCGGTCGTGTAGCTGATCGCCTGGGACTTCACCTCGGCGAAGCATTCCTGGTGGTCGCAGACGTTGTAGATGAAGACCTTGCGGGGCTTGCCGTCCTTGAGGCCCGTGATTTCGCAGCCGATGCAGGTCTTGCCCTTGGTGCGGGGACCGAGCGATGCCGGATCGGGCAGGAGCGCCTTGAGGAACTGGATCGGGACGATCTGGTGGCCCTGGAAGTCGATCGGGTCGATGCGGGTCATGCCAACGTTCTCAAGGACGCGCAGGTGCGTCAGATAGTTCTCGGAGAAGGTCATGAAGAAGCGGATGCGCTTCAGGCCCTTGATGTTGATGGCGAGTGATTCGAGTTCCTCGTGGTAGAGTAGGTAGCTGTCCTTCGGGCCGACGACCGGATAGTCGTACACCCACTTGACGGAGAGCGGGTCGGTTTCCTTCCATTCGCCCTTTTCCCAGAAGCGGCCGCGCTGGGTGATTTCGCGGATATTGATCTCCGGGTTGAAGTTCGTGGCGAACTTGTAGCCGTGGTCACCGGCGTTGGCGTCCATGATATCAATCGTCTCGATCGTATCGAAGAGGTGCTTCTGGGCGTAGGCGCAGAAGACGTTGGTCACGCCGGGGTCGAAGCCCGAGCCCAGGAGGGCGGTGAGGCCAGCCTTCTCGAAGCGTGCGCGGTAGGCCCACTGCCAGGAGTATTCGAACTTCGCGAGGTGGGGCGGCTCGTAGTTGGCCGTGTCGACGTAGTGGATGCCGGCGTGGAGGCAGGCGTCCATCAGGTGGAGGTCCTGGTAGGGCAGGGCGACGTTGATGAGCAGGTCGGCGCCGAAGGACTTGATCAGGGCGACCGTGGCCTTGACGTCGTCGGCGTCGACGGCGGCAGTGCGGATCGTGCGGCCCGTGGCGGCCTTGACGTCAGCGGCGATGGCCTTGCACTTATTCTCGTTGCGGGAGGCCAGCATGACTTCCGAGAAGGACTCGGTGTCCATGGCGCACTTGTGGGTGACGACATTGCCGACGCCGCCGGCGCCGATGATTAGGACTTTTTTGCTCATGAGGTGACTGATTTCTGTCCACTCGGGACGGAGGGGGAAGCAAAAAGGATGCACAGTCCCGCCAAGGGAGGGTGACGCTTAGGCGACAGCGTCCAGTCAGCCCTTTCCGGACCGGCGGACCGGTCGGAAAGTAAGCCCTTTTGGCTGGCGGGATGGACGAGACTCGAACTCGCGACCTCCGCAGTGACAGTGCGGCGCTCTAACCAACTGAGCTACCACCCCGGTAGCCAAAAGGAAGGGTAAGAAAGGTTTCGGGGAGGGGGTCTGTCAAACGGAAAACCGACCCAAATTAGCCCCGAACCTGACCCTGGCCGACGATTTCGAACTTCCAGGTGGTCAATTCACGAATCCCCATGGGGCCGCGAGCGTGCAGTCGGTCTGTGGAGATGCCGACTTCGGCCCCGAAGCCGAACTCGCCCCCGTCGGTGAAGCGGGTGCTGGCATTCCAGTAGACACACGCGCTGTCGATTTGGGCGAGGAAGGAGCGGGCGGCGGACTCGTCGGCCGTGATGATGGCGTCAGAGTGGTGGGAGCCGTAATCTTCGACATGGGCGACTGCCTCGGCGAGACCGGCGACGACTTTCACATTGAGGATGAGGCCGAGGTGCTCGGTGCGGAAATCTTGTTCCGTCGCAGCCTTCGCGCCGGGCATGAGTACCTGCGACTTCGCGCAGGCGCGGACCTCGGTCTGCTTCGCGGCGAGCGCGGCTGCCATCTTCGGGAGGAATTTCTCGGCGACGGCGGCGTCGACGAGCAAGGTCTCGAGGGCATTGCACGCGCTGGGGCGCTGGCACTTTGCGTTGAGCACGATTTGTTCGGCCATCGCGAGGTCGGCCTGCGCGTGGACGTAGACGTGGCAGATGCCGGCGTCGTGCTTGATGACGGGGA
>CAXNEN010000234.1:0-3139 GCA_964201505.1 Opitutales bacterium | reverse complement strand
AGCGCCTGCCAGAGTTCGAAGCCGTGCAGCTTGCCGCGCGGCATCCAGGCGACGGCGACGGTGACATCTTCCGTCCAATCGGACTCTTCCCAGAGGACGTCGAACTTACCGCACTCGCTGGGTCCGAGGAACTGCGTCACGAACTCCGTATGCTGAGGACCCGCGTCGAGGAAGTAGCGACAGGCCACCTCGCGGGCGGCCGGCTCGAGGTCTTCGCCGCCGTCGTCGTGATAAGTGAAAGGCTCCGCCATGCCTCACGGTCGGAGGCCGCAGCGAATTCGGCAAGTCAGGATTCCTGGCGGGAAGTCCAGGCCAGTACGACCCAGCCTGCGATCAGGAACGAGCCACCGATCGGGGTGATCGCTCCGAACCAGCGCGGCGCACCCAAGGCCATGCCGTAGAGCGTCCCGGCGAAGATGACGCTGCCGACAGCCCAGAGACGAGTGGGCCAGGCGGAACGCCCAGCGATCGCGCCGATGGCGACGGCGTGCGTCAGTAGATAGAAGGTCGCGGTCTGCCACCAGCCAGCCGCTTCTGGAATCAGGGCGAGGCGTTCCTTAAACCCGTGGGCGCCGAAGGCCCCCAGCGCGATAGCAATCGCGCCGAGGAGCCCTGCGGTGACCAGACGATTCATCGCTTACGCGCCGGTGTCGGCGCCGCTCTTCTTCTGCGTGAAGACGAGACCCTTCTCGCCGACCGAGACGATCACCGGTTCATCCTTATTGTAGTCGTCGCGCAGGATGGACTCGGCCAGCGGATCCTCAAGGAGACGTTCGACCGCGCGACGAAGCGGGCGGGCACCGTATTTCTCGTCCCAGCCGTTATCGACCAGGTAGCCGCGGGCGGCCTCGTTGACCACGAGCTTCACGCCGAGGTCGAGGAGACGTTTGGCCACCTTGTCGACCTCGATGTCGACGATCTTGGTCATGTGCGTCTTCGCGAGCTGCTGGAAGATTACGATATCGGTGAGACGATTGAGGAACTCCGGCTTAAAGGCGCGCTTGGTCTCGTCCATGATGCGCTCCTTGAGCTTCTCGTAGTCGCGGGTGGAATCCACGCCGACGTCGAACCCGACCGAGTTGTTGCGCTGCAGCACGTCGGCCCCGACGTTGGAAGTCATGATGATAATCGTGTTACGGAAGTCGACGACGCGGCCGAGAGAGTCGGTGAGCCGTCCGTCCTCAAGGGCCTGCAGGAGGAGCTGGATGACATCCGGGTGGGCCTTCTCGATTTCGTCGAAGAGCACGACCGAGTAAGGCTTACGACGGACCGCTTCGGTGAGCTGGCCACCTTCGTCGTGACCGACGTAGCCGGGAGGCGAGCCGATGAGGCGGGAGACCGTGAACTTCTCCATGTACTCGGACATGTCGATCTGGATGACCGCTTCCTTCTCGCCGAACATGCGTTCGGCCAGAGAGCGGGCCAGGAGCGTCTTGCCGACGCCAGTAGGTCCGAGGAAGAGGAAGGAGCCGATCGGGCGCCGCGGATCCTTGAGGTCGGCACGGGAGCGACGGAGGGCGCGGGCGACGACTTCGCAGGCGCGCTCCTGGCCGATGACGGCGGTCTGCAAGTCCGTCTCGAGCTCAAGGAGTTTCTTGGTCTCCTTTTTCTCGAGCCGGTTAAGGGGCACACCGGTCCAGTCGGCGACGATGTGGAGCATCTCATCTTCGCCGACGATAATGCGCTTCTCGTCGCGCTTCTTGCGCCAGTCTTCGAGCATCTTCTCGCGCTTGGCGCGGAGTTTCTTCTCGGTGTCGCGGAGGTTGGCGGCTTCCTCGAACTTCTGATGGCGGGAGGCGTCTTCCTTCTGCTGCACGACCTTGTCGATCTCGGTCTGCACCGTATCGATGTCGGCCGGGACATTCAGGGAGCGGATACGGGCGCGGGCGCCGGCCTCGTCCATGACGTCGATGGCCTTATCCGGCAGGTGACGGGCGGTGATATAGCGATGCGAGAGGCGGACGGCGGCCTCGATGGCGGCGTCGGTATACTCGCACTTATGGTGCTCCTCGTACTTCGAGCGGATACCGCGCAGGATGAGCACGGCGTCCTCCGGAGTCGGATCATCGATTTTGACGGACTGGAAGCGGCGTTCAAGGGCGGCGTCCTTCTCGATGTGCTTGCGGAACTCGGAGAGCGTGGTGGCGCCGACGCACTGGATTTCGCCGCGGGAAAGGGCCGGCTTGAGGATATTGGAAGCGTCCATCGCACCTTCGGCGGCACCAGCGCCGACGATCGTGTGCATCTCATCGATGAACAGGATGATATTCTTGGCCCGCTTGATCTCGTCCATGATGCCCTTGATGCGCTCTTCGAACTGGCCGCGGTACTTCGTGCCGGCGACCATCAGGGCGAGGTCGAGGGTGATGACCTTGCGGTCGAGGAGGATTTCCGGGACGATGCCCGAAGCGATCTCCTGGGCGAGGCCTTCGACGATCGCGGTTTTGCCCACGCCCGCTTCGCCGATGAGGACAGGGTTGTTCTTCGTGCGGCGGCAGAGAATTTGCACCACGCGGCGAATCTCTTCTTTTCGTCCGATGACCGGATCGAGTTCGCCGGCCTTGGCAAGCTCGGTGAGATCGCGACCATAGGTCTTCAGCAGCGAGAGGCGCTCATTGCGGCCAGGCCGGGAGGCCTCCTCAGAGGAGGATCGGCGGGAGGGAGGCGGAGTATCTTCGGAAGCATCTTCGGAAGGGGGCGGCGACTCGCCGTCCTTCTTCTCCGATTCGTCGGCGGCGGAGGGATCAATGTCGGCGAGGATTTCCTTACGGCAGCGCTCCAGGTCGACGTCAAGCTGCTGCAGGACACGGGCGGCGACGCCCTCCCCTTCCTTCAGGAGACCGAGGAGAATGTGTTCGGTCCCGACATAGGCATGGCCGAGAGCGCGGGCTTCGGTGACAGCATGAGCCATGACCTTCTGCACGCGCGGCGTGAGCGGAATCGTGTCGGGAGCCTTCGCTTCTTCCGGACCAGGGCCGACCTGCTTCTCAACGGCGCCACGGACCGTCTTGAGGTCGAGGCCCATGCGGCCGAGGACGTTGACGGCGACGCCCTCGCCGAGCTTGATGAGCCCGAGCAGGATGTGCTCCGTGCCGACGTAGTTATGATTAAACCGGCGGGCTTCCGCCCGGGCCAGTTC
>CAXNEN010000233.1:0-3163 GCA_964201505.1 Opitutales bacterium | reverse complement strand
TGCATCTTGAGGAGGCCTAGATTCGTGTTGAGACGCGTGATCTGCTCCATGATGGCGAGATTGGCGAGGTAGGTCTCCACGGCTAAGCGATTGTCTGCGTCCAACTTAGCGATGTCGTCTTTACCAACCGAGCGCTCATGCAGGTAGCTTTGGGTGGATTGTGAAGGGTAGTCCGGATTGAGTTTCTGTTGCAGCAGAAGCGGCAGGAAGGATTTGAAGTTCAGGTTATTAGCCCGGAGTGATTGGGTCAGGCGGAGACGTTCCGCTTCCACCTTGGCGATACGGGCGGTGAGGTCGGATCCGCGGGGTAGGAGCATGTTCTGGCGGACGAAGCGGAGGGGGCTATCCGCCTGGGTGGTTACCTTACGGGCGGCCCGCAGGACGCTGATCGCGAGCTGATTACCTAGCGGGGTGGCGTTGGCGGGCTGAGTGACTTGCTTGTAATGGACTGGATTGATGTCGCCGGCGCATCCTTGGATGAAGAACGCCGTGCCGCCGAGCTGCTCTTCGATGATAGCTGAGGCGATGCCCGGGAAGTCGGCGGAATTACCCCCGCTGGGCGCATTCATAATCGGGTGGCAGGCGAAGTTGTAGAGCAGCGCCAGGTTGCTACCGTCGAGGCGGTCGAGGCGGAGTAGGCCGATCTGCGGGTCGATGGCACCCACGCTCGCGATTCCGGAATCATTGGGTAGCGAGTACGTGCGTCGCATGTCGACCTCGCTCCCATCGCGCATGTGGAGGCGGCGGTTCTCGCTGATGCCGGTTTCCTGTCCGCTGCCGACACCGGCGCGGACCGGAACAAGACGAGCGTGGGCTGACTTGATGACTTGGAAGCAGAGTTCCGGGAAATCTGTCCGGAGGACACCGTGGCAGTGGCTGGCATTCACCAAGAGATTTTCAGGTACCAAGCCCAGCTCTTTGGCAAGACGAGCGCGGAGTTGCGGAAGGAAGTCGGACTTAATCCGTCCCAGTTCGCCGAGTGCGACGGCATCGATGGTTAGGACCACGACGGTGCGGTCACCTTCCTTGAGCACGAGGGCTTTGGCGTGGAGTGTGTCGCGGACCGGAATTGTCCGGTCGGTGACATCGGTCACCGCCGTGCCAGCTTCGAGGGCGTGAAGGCCTGGTAGAATCGGAAAAAGGAGGGTCAGAATCAAGGCAAGCTTACGGGGCATTGCTGGACGCTAACATTATGGAGACGCAGGAGAAGGGTAACTAAAGGGATGAGCCATTTATATTAGTCGTTAATCGGTCATTTCTGGGCACGCGTGCTGTGTGCTTGTTTTAGTAACCTATTGGCTTCACATCTGTCTTATCCCCATGCGTCACGTCATCGTCGCCTTGCTTACGTCTGTCTCGGTCGTCGCAGCCGAGCCCGGTCTGGTCCGTTCGGAATTCATCTTCGAGCGGAATCCGGTGCCCAGCTGTCATGCCACGACGATCGTCGAGGCGAAGGACGGTACCTTGGTCGCGGCGTGGTTCGCCGGCGAGGCCGAGGGTAAGGCAGACGTCTCCATCTGGACGGCCCGGATGGTCGACGGCAAGTGGTCGGCGCCGGTCAAGGTCGCCGAAGGTATGCAGCCGGATGGCAAGCGATACCCCTGTTGGAATCCGGTGCTCTTCCAGCCCAAGGAAGGACCGCTGCAACTTTACTATAAGGTTGGACCTAATCCCGTTGAATGGTGGGGCTTACTCCGTCTGAGCGACGATAACGGTAAGACTTGGGGTGAGCCACGTCGCTTGCCGGATGGCATCCTGGGCCCCATCAAGGACAAGCCCGTGCAGCTGAAGGATGGCACGATTCTCTCCAGCGGTAGCGCCGAAGGATTCAAGGACACACCGTCTTGGCGGATTCATTTTGAGCGCAGCCGTGATAATGGCCTCACCTGGGAGAAGATCACGGTCGACCAGGGCGCCACTGATCCGGCGTCGATCCAACCGAGTATCCTGTTCTTGCGCGATGGCGGCCTGATGTCGGTCGGACGCACCAAGAACGCCAAGGTCTTCAGCACGGTTTCGAAGGACCAAGGTTCGACCTGGTCGAAGGTAGGCCTGACCGACCTACCTAATCCTAATTCCGGCACGGATGCTGTCACCTTGAAGGATGGACGTCATCTTCTCATTTATAACCACACCGCTAAGGGGCGCAGCCCGCTTAATCTTGCGATCAGTAAGGACGGACTCGTCTGGGAGGCCGCGTTGGTGCTCGAAGATGAGCCCAAGGCGGAATTCAGTTACCCGGCCATCATCCAGACCGCCGACGGACTTGTCCACGTCACCTATACTTGGAAGCGTAAACTCGCGAAGCACGTGGTCATCGACCCGGCAAAGATCGTCGCCCGGCCCATGGAAGGAGCGGCTTGGCCTAAGCCGCCGGCAGGGCAGGCCGAGAGCGGTGGCCTCGAGCGTCCGTTGACCGTCGGGGTCATCGGCCACACTGGCCAAGGTAACTACGGGCATGGTCAGGACACCGTGTGGCTGAAGATTTCGCAGACTAAGATTATCGCCGTGGCGGATGCTGACCCTAAGGGACTCGCGGTCGCCGCCCAGAAGCTCGGAGGCGTCAAAGCCTATGCCGATTATAAGCTCATGCTGGCGGAGGCTAAGCCGGACATCGTGGCTATTTGCCCGCGTCACATCCATGAGCATCGCGATATGATCGTCGCCGCCATCGAAGCTGGCGTGAAAGGCATCTATATCGAGAAGCCCTTCGTGCGCACCTTGGCCGAAGCCGACGAGATCGTGAAGCTGTGCGCCGACAAGGGCGTGCGTCTCGCCATCGCCCATCGCAACCGTTACCACCCCGTTCTTGCGACCGTTCAGAAGCTCGTCGACGCCGGCGAGATTGGTGAACTCAAGGAAGTGCGCGTGCGCGGTAAGCAGGACCAGCGAGGCGGTGGGCTCGACCTCTGGGTGCTCGGAGGCCACGGCTTCAATCTCGCGACTGTCTTCACCGGCCCGGCCACTTCGTGCGAGGCGACGATCCTGGTCGATGGCCGACCCGCGACTAAAGTTGATATCCAGCCGGGCGATGAAGGCGTGGGCCTAATCGTCGGCGACGAGATTCATGCCCGTTATGAGACCAAGAGCAGCGTCCCGATCTTCTTCGACTCCAAGAAAGGCGATTCGCCCAAAGGAGCGCCGTTCGGGGCCCGGTTGATTG
>CAXNEN010000232.1:0-3194 GCA_964201505.1 Opitutales bacterium | reverse complement strand
CGTAGGCCCTTCGGTCGGGCGGGTTCCGCCGTGGCGGAGCCCCCATGGAGTTCGGCTACCTGGCGGACGATGCTCAGGCCCAAGCCACTCCCCCCTGCCCGGCGGGATTTGTCCGTCCGATAAAAGCGATCAAAGAGCCTCGGCAGGTCCGCCGAAGGCACCCCCGCTCCATCGTCTTCCACGGCTAACTCTACGCCGTTGGGGGTGTCGCGGGTCGAGACGGTCAGGTGACTCATACCAGCGGCGTGGGCTAAGGCGTTATCGATTAGGTTCTGGACCAGCCGGCGGGCTTGGACCGGATCGGCGGCGCCACCACCAGCGGCCTCCAACTTCAATTCCAGCTTCACCCCGGCCGCCTTGCAGCGGGCGGCGAATTCCTCGGCGACTTCGCGGGCTGCGGCATGGAGCGCGCCCGGCTCGCGGCGGACATCCTGGGCGGACTCCAAGCTCGCGAGGGCGAGTAGCCCTTCGACGAGGCCTTGTAGTCGACCGACCGAGCTCACGATTTTCTGCGTGAAGCGGGCGCGGTCTTCCGTCGACATCGCTGCCTGGTCTTCGGCCAAGGTTTCGGCGTAGCCCCGGAGAATCGTCACTGGCGTACGCAGGTCATGGGAGACGTTCGTCACAAAGTCGCGTTCCATCGCTTGGAGGCGCTTCAGCGCGGACACATCCGCCAGCACGAAGATCGCGGCGCCGTCGTCGAACGCTTCTGGATCGGTGCGTGCACCGGCGGCCTGAATCCAGACATCTGACAGCGGCGCCCTATTAAGGAGAATCATGGAGCGCGCGCCCCCCTCGGCGCGGGCACGGCGGATGAGTTCGATGAAGTCCGCGCTCCGGACGAGTGGGACAATCGAGCCGCCAGCATCTTCATCGGACAGGCCGAACAGCGCGGCCGCCGCCGGGTTGGCGAGGCGTAGGCGATCTTGCGCGTCGACGACGAGCACGGCGTCGGTCAGCGGCGCGAGCAGCGCTTCAATCCGCCGCGCGGCCGCGGCGCGGATCTCCCCTTCGCTGGCGGCGCGCCGTTCGATGGCGATGAAAAGTTCTTCCAGGCGCAGCTTACGCACCAGCCATCCTTGCGGACGCGGCGCACTGCCCTGGGCAAGCAACGCGCGGCGGGCCCACCGCACATGGCCGGCGATTTCGGCGAAGTACCAGATGGCGGCGACGACGAGTGCCAGCAGGAGCAACCAGGGAAGCCAGGACATCTGCGTTAGATGCTGTCCGGCTCCGCCAGACGCGCGAGCGCAAAGCGGTTTAGCCGTTCACGCGGTAACCGACGCCGCGCACGGTGTCGATCACATCGCCGGATGGGCCAAGTTTCTCGCGCAGGCGGCGGACGTGGGTGTCGACCGTGCGGGTCTCGAGGTCAGGTGAATAGTTCCAGACGTCGGCGAGGAGTTCTTCGCGCGACTGCACCCTGCCCTTCCGCTCGAGGAGCAGACGGAGCAGCTTGAATTCGGTGGCAGTCAGTTCGACGATTTTGCCGGAGGCGGTCACTTCGTGGCGTTCGATGTCCAGCATGAGGGCGCCGGCGGCGAGGCGAGTCGAAGGCTTGGCGGCGGCGGATTTTGCACGGCGTAGCAGTGCCTGTGCACGCAGCATCAGCTCGCGCGTATCGAAAGGCTTGGTCACATAATCGTCGGCGCCGGACTCGAGGCCCTTCACCTTGTCGACCGTCTCGCCCTTGGCTGTGAGGAAGATTACTGGCGTATCCTGTAGGAGCGCGTCGGCACGGACCATGCGTAGCAGCTGCACCCCCGTAAGTTCGGGCATCATCACATCAAGGATGATCAGGTCGGGTCGGAAGTCGCGGGCCAGGCCGATGGCGCGCAGTGGGTCGTTGAGTGTGCGGATGGCATAACCGGCCTGCTTGAACTTGTAGTCCAATAGTTCCGTCACGTCGGACTCATCGTCGACGATGAGGATGCGCTTGAGATGTTCGGCGTCCATGGGTGCGCCATTACATAAAGGCCCCGCCAATCGAAGCGCCAGAGTTAGGTGACAATCATGGCGGTTGCGTTACGCCGCTCATTTAGAATTATAAGTATATAATCATTAACATGTTATGAAGTTAAAAAACACAAACGTCACACCTTGCGGCCACAATCTTCACATTCACGGTGTTCCACGTGGAACACCGCCCTTCTCTCCCCTTCCCTTTAGGCCTACTTGGCCCGGAATAGGACCATCAGTAGTGAGATGTCCGCTGGGTTCACTCCGCTGATCCGACTGGCCTGACCTAGGGTCTTAGGCTGGATAGATTGGAGCTTTTGGCGGGCTTCAATGCGCAATCCATAGGATTTCGAGAAATCAAAGCCTTCAGGTACCTTAAAGGAGTCTAGGTCGTGGAGTTTGCGCGCATTGCGCGTTTCGCGCTCCAAGTAGCCACGGTATTTGACCCGATACATGACTTCAGCCTGAACTTCAGCAGCTTCGGCCAGGAATGTCGGGGGCAAATCCTTGGGGGTAGAATCCCAGTTGCGACGGATGACGTCGCCGGCGATCCCGCCTGGGATGGCTAATTTTTCTAGATATTCGATCCAATGGGCGACTTTTTCGGCCTTGGCCTGGATGCGACCTAGTCGTTCCGGCGGGACTAAGCCGAATTCAGCGATTTTATCCTTAAGGCGGAGTTCGGCGCTGCCGTGGTTGAATAAAAGGCGGAATTCAGCCCGGCTGGTAAACATTCGGTAAGGCTCTTGGGTGCCTTTAGTAACTAAATCATCGATGAGGACCCCGATATAGGCTTCATCGCGGCCAATGATCAGGGGAGTTTGGCCTTTGACTTTGCAGGCGGCGTTGACCCCGGCGACCAGGCCCTGGGCCGCGGCTTCCTCATATCCGGAGGTCCCATTGATCTGGCCGGCAAAGAACAAGCCCTCGACCTTTTTGGATTCCAAGGTGGGGTAGAGCTGGGTGGGGGGTGAGAAATCGTATTCTACGGCATAGGCCGGGCGGAGCATCACGGCTTTCTCCAGCCCCGGAACCGAAGCCAGCATCTGCAGCTGGACTGTAAAGGGCAGGGAGGTCGAAAGGCCGTTGATGTACCATTCGTCGGTATTGCGGCCTTCGGGCTCGAGGTAGAGCTTATGGGTGTCCTTATCCGAGAACTTCACGAACTTGTCCTCAATGGATGGGCAGTAGCGCGGGCCGACCCCAGTGATCTCGCCGCCAAAGAGAGGAGAGAG
>CAXNEN010000231.1:0-3231 GCA_964201505.1 Opitutales bacterium | reverse complement strand
CTCGAGCCGCTCTGGAATCGTCGCCACGTCGACCACGTCCAGATCACGGTCGCCGAAGAGCTCGGCGTCGGCACCCGCGGCGGTTACTACGATGGCAGCGGCGCCACGCGCGACATGCTGCAGAACCACACCATGCAGCTCCTCGCGCTCGTCGCGATGGAACAGCCGCGTTCGCTTTCCGCCGAACACATCCGCGACGAGAAGGTTAAGCTCCTCGAATCTATCCAGCCGCTGCGCCTCGGCGCCAACGCCGACGCTGTCCGTGCGCAATACGACGACGGTCTTTCCGGCGGCGAGAAAGTCCCCGGGTACCTCGCCGAGAAGGATATCCCGAAGGATTCCGCGACCGAGACTTTCTGCGCGCTGCGCTTCTCGATCGATAACAGCCGCTGGTCCGGTGTCCCTTTCTACATGCGCTCCGGCAAGCGCCTCGCCCGCCGCGTCTCGGAGATTGCCATCCAGTTCAAGCAGCCGGAGTCCGGCCTCTTCGCCGGCGACGCCCGCTACGACCTGGCTCCGAATCGCCTCGTCATCCAGATCCAGCCCGACGAAGGCACGACGCTCGTCCTCAATTCTAAGGTGCCCGGCCTCGAGCCGCGCACGCAGCCGGTCCGCCTGAGCTTCCGCTACGCGACCACCTACGGCTCCAACACGCCTGAGGCGTATGAGCGCCTGATTCTCGATGCCGTGGTGGGTGATCGCACGCTTTTCATCCGCGGCGACGAGACCGAAGCCTCCTGGCGCCTGTTCACGCCGCTCCTCCAGAGCTGGCAGCAGCAGGGTCGAGCTGGCATGGAAACCTACGCCGCCGGTTCCTGGGGTCCCGCCGGTGGCGACGCCCTCTTGGCCGCCCATGGCCACGCCTGGCGTAATGCCGGCCGCTGATCATGGCCCATCCGCTGATCGACGCGCTCCCGGGCTTCCCGGTCAAGATCTCCGCCGTCCTCCCGTCGCTCGATAAGGCATGGGCCGAAGAAGGCGAAGAAGCCGCGCGCGCTTCGCAGATGAACCTCGTGCTGATGTTCGGAGCAGGCGTCTCGCCCGAGGACGCGCAGGCCCGCTTCGACGAGGCCATTCGTTTCGCCCAGCGCTATCCGTGCCGCCTCGTGATCCTCGCCGCGCGACCCGCCGCCGAGGCCGCCGTTGCGCTCGAGGCTAAGGTCAACGTCCTCTGCTTCTTCGACCCGTCGCGCAAGGGTAAGCGTTGCTGTGAAGCGCTCATGCTCGCCCACGGCGCGCCTACGGCTGAACTCGAATCACTCGTCTCGACCTGGCTCGAAGGCGATCTCCCGGTCAACGTCTGGGCCCATGGTGTGACCGACGACGAGTTCAAACCCTGGCTCGCGTGGACTTCCCGCTGCCGTCGCGTCGTCGCCGATCGCTCCCTCGTGGGTGATGAGTTCTTCAAGCTCTCGTTCCCTAATCCGAAGTCCGTCCGCGACCTCGCCGTTGCGCGCTGCCTGCCGGTGCGGCAGGCGCTCGGCCAGTATCTCGCCGCGCACGCCCCGGCTGAACTCGTCCGTGGTTTGCGTACCGTCACGGTCAATCACGGCACCGGTCTCCGCGGTGAAGCCGCCGGCCTGCTCGAGTGGATGCGCGGCTGCCTGACGCATTGCGCGGGCCTCTCCCGTTCGCACCTCGCCGCTGAGTTCGCGACCACCCCGCAGCCGCCGCCCGGCGATAATCTCGACGCCGAGTGGGTCTACGCCGATGGCGCCCGCTTCTCGTGGGAGCATGCCGATAAGGGCACGCGCGCGATCATCACCTTTACGCGCAGCCGCCAGTCGGAGCCCGTCACCCAGCGCGTCGCGCTGATGGCCGCCCCCGAAGCCCTGTCTGAAGCGGTGTTCTTCTGACAGGTGGTAGCGGATGGCGGTTAGCGGTTGGCGGTTGGGAAATACAAAGACACAACGTCCTCGGGTCCAAGGACCTGAAAATGTCTCTTCGTTCGCCGCATGGTGAACGCTGGGTAGGGGCGGGACGACGTCACGCCCGCGGGCACGGCGTAGCCGTGCCCCTACCTCCGGCCACCGTTCGGCGGCCGTTCCGCTTACGCGATCCCATTCTCCCTCATCCAGGCAGCCATGAGCTGGAATGCCTTCGCGCGGTGGCTGATGGAATCCTTCTTGGCGGCGCTGAGTTCACCGAAAGTACGATCCTCATTGGCGGGCACGAAGAGCGAATCGTAACCGAAGCCTTCGGTGCCGACCTCGGCTTCGAGGATCTTGCCCCAGCACTGGCCGACGAATTTACCCACCTCTTGGTTGGGTCCGAGGAGTGCGAGATGACATTCGAAACGGGCGCCACGCTTATGGAGCGGGGCCTTCTTCATGGCTTCGAGGAGCTTCGTGCGATTCTGCGCATCGGTCGCGCCGACGCCGGCATAGATCGCCGAGTCAACGCCCGGTCCGCCTTGCAGGGCGTCGCAGCACAGTCCGCTATCGTCGGCGAGGACCCAGGCTTTGCGCGGTGCGATCGCCCGCAGGGCTTCGCCCTTGAGGCGGCAGTTACCGTTAAAGGTGCCGGTGATCTCTTCCACGTAGGGCATGCCGCCGAGTTCCTTCGCGGAGCGTACGCGGACGTCGAGGCGCGCCTGGGCGAACATGCGGCCGAATTCCTCGGCCTTGTGCGCGTTACCCGTCGCCAGAAAGATATCCATGGCGGGAATGTGAGTGGGAGAGAGGGAGAATGCAAGGGAGAGGGGTGGGGGCAGCACCGCGTGCTGCCCTAGGTGCAAAATTGAAAGACCTAGCTTCAGGTGGCGGGTGGCGGCCTCGGGTGGCAGGTGGCGGGGACAAATTTTCAGGTCCCAGGTCTCGGCCGTCGGGTATCAGGTTCGGGTATTAAGGTTCAGGTCCGGGTGCAGGGATTATTTCCTGCCACCCGCCACCTGGGGCTGCCACCCGCCACCCGAATCTTTAACTGCCTCTACTACCCCCACCCCTATCCCTACCCCTTCTCTATTGTTTCCGCCCCCATCCTCCGCCAAGGTAACCCCATTGGCATCCATCGGCCTTCATCGGTCATCTGCCCTCTGTCCTCCGTCATCTTCTCCACCCCCCTTGTCCCTCCGCTGCCTCATCACCGCCGGCCCTACGCGCGAGTTCTTCGATCCGGTTCGCTTCATCAGCAACCCGTCGACGGGCAAGATGGGCTTCGCCTTGGCGACGGCGGCGAAAGAAGCCGGCTGGTCGGTCGATCTCGTCGCCGGCCCGGTCTCCTTGCCTGAGC
>CAXNEN010000230.1:0-3239 GCA_964201505.1 Opitutales bacterium | reverse complement strand
TGCTTTACCGTGAACTCACCACCGACCTCGGCGACCACGATCGTACCCGCGCGTGCCGAGAGGGACTTATCCACCACGATGAGGTCGCCGCTGAGGATGCCCGCGCCCGACATCGAATCGCCGTCGACGCGCAGGAAGAAGGTCGAGACCGGGTTGCGGACCAGATGCTCGTTCAGGTCGAGGCGACGCTCCATATGGTCGTCGGCCGGCGACGGGAAGCCGGCGACCGCACGCGAGCCGAGTAGCGGCAAGGCCAGCGGCCGCCGGGCCTCGAACCCTTGCAATGTGCGCATATCCAGCATAGAGTGAACAGATGTTCACCACACAGGGAAAGGACTCAAGGAGAAAGCACTACGTGGGCAGGATCGAGGTAGGGACAAGAAAAAGGCCCACATCTTGCGACGCGGGCCTTCGGGACGAGCTGAGAGCTCGGATTACGAAGCGGTCAGCGCGGTGACTTCGGCGCGCACCTTCTCGGCCAGGGCGGTCGAGAGGTAGCGTTCGCTCGGCGAGCAGGCGATCGTGACGATGCGCTTGCCGGCATATTCCGGACGTTTGGCGAGTTGGAGAGCGGCCCAGATGTTGGCGCCCGCGGAGATGCCGACTGCGAGGCCCTCGCGGAGCGAGACTTCTTGGGCCATGGCGAAGGCGTCTTCGTTGGTAACCAAAATGACTTCGTCGATCAGGGAGATGTCGCAGTTCTTCGGAACGAAACCGGCGCCGATACCTTGAATCTTATGAGGAGCGGGCTGGACGGGCTGGCCGGCCATGGTCTGCGTGATAACGGGAGAGGCGGTGGGCTCGACCGCGATAGCCCGGAAATTGGGGTTCTTGCCTTTGATGACGGAAGCGATGCCCGTGATGGTACCGCCCGTGCCGACGCCGGAGACGATAGCGTCTACCTTACCTTCGGTATCATCCCAGATTTCGACCGCCGTGGTGCGACGATGCACTTCGGGGTTGGCCGGGTTGTCGAACTGCATCGGCATGAAAGCATTCGCACCAATCTCGTCGCGGAGCTGCGTCGCGCGTTCGATGGCTCCGCGCATGCCCTTGGCACCAGGAGTCAGGACGATTTCGGCGCCGAGGAGGCGAAGCAGGACGCGGCGCTCGATTGACATCGTCTCAGGCATCGTGAGGATACAGCGGTAACCGCGAGCGGCGGCGACGAAGGCGAGAGCGATGCCAGTGTTGCCAGAGGTTGGCTCGACGATGGTGCCACCCGGCTTCAGGCGGCCGTCGCGTTCGGCGGCGTCGATCATGGCGCGACCGATGCGGTCCTTGACGCTTGAGAGCGGGTTGAAGAATTCAAGTTTCACTAGGACTTCGGCGTGAAGACCTTCGGTGACCTTGTTCAGTCGCACGAGGGGTGTGTGACCGATAGTGTCGAGGACGCTGTTATAGATGGCCATGGGGTTTAATTATGAGTAGTTGAGTAATGATTAATGGATTACAGCCTCTGGCCTTGCAATAAGAAAACCCGTGTTACCGGGTTTCTCAGGGATTAATATCGGCGCTTGGGCGGGGGACCCGGGGGGCGCGGAGCGGTATCGCGGAGGCGGAAGATGATACGAGCGGTCGTCAGATCCGAAGGGGTCATTTCGACCTTCACGCGGTCGCCAGGGTTGATTCGGATGAAATTCTTGCGTAGGCGGCCGGAGATACGTCCCAGCACCACGTGCTTATTGGGGAGCTCGATCCGGAACATGGTGCCAGGAAGCACCTGCAGGATTTTGCCTTCGAGTTCGATAACGGGTTCTTCAGCCATGCCTTGAGGGCGGGAGTGCATCCAGAAGGCGGAGGAGAGTCAACCTCCGTAGTGTGGCCCTCCTCCCCTCTTGCCACGGCCCTCGCAGGGGCAATCCTGCCCGCTATGGAAGGAGATGCTTCGACCCCCCGTCCCGGGCTAGTTTGCCCGTTCGAGAAGATGCGCCCCTCGCAGCTCAACCGGGACGACGCCTTCTACATGGCCTTGGCCTTCAATCTCGCCGTCGACGCTTGGCGCATCGACGAGGTGCCGATCGGGGCAATCATCGAACGCGGCGGAGAGATTATCGCGGCGGCCCATAACGAAGTCGAACGCGCCAACGACCCAACCGCCCACGCCGAGATGCTGGCGATCACGCAAGCGGCGAAGAAGATCGGCGATTGGCGTCTCAACGAGTGCAACCTTTACGTCACCAAGGAGCCCTGCCCGATGTGCTCCGGTGCGACAATCATGAGCCGACTCAACCGCGTGGTCTATGCTTGGGGCGACCCCAAGATGGGCTGCATGGGCGGAGCGACCGAGCTCCACAGCCTCCCGAAACTCAACCACCGCGTTTCAGTGACCTCAGGCGTCCTCGAAGAACCCTGTCGCGAGATCCTCCAGGCCTACTTTAATATGAAGCGCGGCCGCGATTCTTCCGCCCCGGCTTGACCCCTGCGCCAAATCATCAACCTATCCCCATGCATCGACGCGACTTCATCAGCAAAGCCTCCCTCGCCGCCGCCGCGCTCAGCACCACTTCCCTCGCCGCCCAATCCTCTTCCACCAAAACCATGAGCTACACCCTCGCCCCCCTGCCCTATCCCCACGCTGCTCTCGAGCCGCACATCGACCAAGCGACCATGGAGATCCACCACGGTAAGCACCACAACGCTTACGTCACCAACGTGAACGCCGCCCTCGCCAAGGAAGCCGGCTTCGCCGCTCCGGCCGACGTCAACGCCCTCATCGCCGACCTCTCCAAGGTCCCTGAATCCATCCGCACCGTCGTCCGCAACAACGCCGGTGGCCACGCTAACCACACCTTCTTCTGGAACATCATCTCCCCGAACGGCGGCGGCGAACCCGTCGGCGCTCTCGGCGAAGCCATCCAGGAGGCTTTCGGTGGACTCGAAGGTGAGAAGGGTCTCAAGGCTGCCTTCAAGGCCGCCGCGACCACCCGCTTCGGTTCCGGCTGGGCCTGGCTCATCGTCAAGGCCGACAAGTCCATCGCCGTGAGCTCCACGCCGAACCAGGACAGCCCCCTCATGAAGGGCGTCGCCGACGTGAACGGCACCCCGGTTCTCGCGCTCGACGTCTGGGAACACGCCTACTACCTGAAGTATCAGAACCGCCGCCCCGACTACGTGGACGCCTTCTGGAAGGTCGTCGACTGGAAGAAGGCTAACGAGATCTACACTCAGGCCATCGCCTAATCGATTCGGTCATATCGGTCTTAAGAAGCGGCCCCTCGGCCGCTTCTTTGTTTGGC
>CAXNEN010000229.1:0-3241 GCA_964201505.1 Opitutales bacterium | reverse complement strand
CTGCCTTGAAAAAGCCGCTCTGCCCTGCACGTTGGCCGCATGCACCACTGGCTGATGAAGTCCGAGCCCGACGAGTTCTCCTTTCAGGAACTCGCACGCAAGGGCAAGGAACCCTGGACGGGGGTACGTAATTATCAGGCACGTAACTTCATGCGTTCCGCTAAGGTCGGCGACCTTGTCCTGTTCTACCATTCCAATTGCGACGAACCCGGCATCGTCGGCGTGGCCAAGGTGTCCAAGGAAGCCTTTGACGACCCGACGCAGTTCGAACCCAAGTCGGACTACTACGACGCCAAGTCGACTAAAGATAAACCGCGCTGGAGCTGCATCGAGGTCTCGTTTCATCAAGGCTTCAAGCGACTCGTCAGCCTGCCCGACCTCCGCGACTCCGCGGCTCTCAAAGATATGCTCATCTTACGTCCGGGTAACCGCCTCTCCGTGACGCCCGTGACCCCCGCCGAATTCAAGGCGATCGGCGGACTGGGCGGACTCAGGAAGTAGCCTCTTCGGTCGGCAGCCACATCGCCATGATGGCGGCGGGTAGGAACAGGATCGAAGCGTAAAGCAGTACCGAGCTGAAATCGGAGGGCTTGGCGAAGATGCCGAAGAAGACCGTACCAGCGGCGGCGAAGACGCGGCCGATATTATAGCTGAAGCCCGCACCGGTTGTACGGAGCAGGGTCGGGAACAGCGGGGGCAGCGCCATCGTGAAGAGACCAAACACACCCTGGCAGAAGCCCACGCCGGCATAGAGCGCATAGGTCGCGCCGAGGCTCCACGGGAGCGCGAAGGTCAACGCCATCAGAACGAAGTAGACACCGAAGAAAGCCGCCAAGGCGCGGCGATAACCAAAACGATGCGCAGCCCAGCCGGAAGCGAAGTTGCCGAGCAACGAAGCCGAAATGACGCAGAAGAGCGCAGTGGCGACGACCTCCGCCTTATCGAGTGAACGAGCGATGACTTCCGGATGGGAACGAATGAAGGCCTGTTGCCAGAACATGAAGCACCAGTGGCCGGTCAGGGAAATCGCGCAAAGCGTAGAGGCGATGAGCGTCGTGCGGCGGATGTCGCTTCCGAAAAGCCCCATCATCGAGGGAGCCTCCCGCTTACCCTTCTCGGCCGACCACTCAGCGGTCTCGGGGACCTCCTTACGGATCCAGAGCGTCACGAACGCCGGCAAGACACCAATCAGGAAGACCCAGCGGGGCTCATAGCCAGGAACCTTCTGGAGCAAGAAGACGCCGGCGATGGCGGCCAGGATGCCGAAGTTCACGGCGCACTGCAGCACGGCGGCGATCCAGGGCCGCCACTTCTTAGGCCAAGTCTCGGAAAGCAGCGAGGCACCGACCGCCCATTCACCACCGATACCCAGCGCCGCGAGAAAGCGGAAGATCATCAACTGCCACCAGTTCTCCGCGAAGAACGATAGGCCGGTAAAGAGCGCGTACGTCAGGATTGTCAGGACGAGTGTACGGCTGCGGCCGAGGCGATCGCCGATGATGCCGAAGAACGCCCCGCCCAAAGCCCATCCAAGCAGGAAAGCCGCCTGGATGTACGAGCCATAACGGCCGACATCAGGGTCGGTGTCTTTGACCATCAGCAGCTCGGCCACGAAGACGGTGGCGACGAGCGTGTAGAGATGTAGGTCGAGTCCGTCGAAGAACCAACCGAGCCAGGCCGCGAGGCCAGACTTCTTCTGGTGCGAAGAAAGTTCGCTCAACTTCGTGGCTTCGGCGGGGGTATCGCGCATGGGGAGACAGTTGAAACCGCCTAGAAATTAGCAAGGCGGGCTTTGTAGCCCGCCCTGCGTGAGGACTCACTTCTTGGCGTCGACCTTCTTGGCCTTGGCCTTGGGCGCCGCCGAAGGCGTGTAGGGCTGATTCGTCATGGCGCCCGGGGCGACCTTAAGGAGGGTCGGGGACATGTCAGGAGCCTTAGCATCGCCATTAGCCCACTTGAGGCCGCCGATCAGGATCTGCTGGAAGGTCGGGTTGGTCCACACATCGTCGCGGTGGCCCATGGCGGTATAGAAGACGCGTCCCTTGCCTTCGTACTTAGCCCAGCAATTCGGGAAA
The DNA here is from genome assembly GCA_964201505.1 of Opitutales bacterium. Classification (GTDB taxonomy): domain Bacteria; phylum Verrucomicrobiota; class Verrucomicrobiia; order Opitutales; family UBA953; genus UBA953. The sequence continues at coordinate 1,166 of CAXNEN010000229.1, read as the reverse complement.
GGCGGGCGCTTGTAGTCGTCGCCTTCAAGGGCGGGATCATTGAAGACGGTCAGGACGTGGATTTCAGGACGGAAGTCCTTGAGGGTGTACCACTCTTCAACGAAGGAGAACGAGTCGCCGACCTTCTCGAAGCCCGGGAAGGTCTTATCGACAACCTTGTTCACGCCGGCCTGCTGCTTGCCGTGGCGGATGAACTCGGCACCCAGGAAACAGACATAGGGGTCAGCCTTGTCGCCGTGGTTGGTAAAACGCGCGGGTCCCTTCACGGCCTCGTTGTCGGTATGGAAGGTATCGGAGGCGGAGTGCGTGCCCACGAAGCCCTTACCAGACTTCACGTAGTCGAAGAGGGCCTGCTTACCGGCCATCGACATCGGCGGATTCTTGTCGCCGCCTTCAGAGCAGAGGTCGCCGGTGGTGTAGAACATCACGGTATCGAACTGGGCGAGGTATTCGGGTGAGAACTTCGAGCCGTCCTTAGAGAAGATGAACTCGATATTATTGGCGGCGCCCATCTCGAGGAGCTGCTTCTCGGCGAAGCTGGGCTGGCCCTTCTTATAAGAGATGACGTCGTGCTCGTAACCCGAGGACTTGGTAAAGAATAGGACCTTGCGCTTGGGGGTGTCAGCGGCGAATGCGCCGAACGAAAGCAGGCAAAGGAGGAACGAGCGAAGAATCATAGGGGTAGATATCCCCAGAGACAAAGCCACCCCACGCTGCGCAGGCAAGCCGATTGGGGCTCAGCGCACTGCGGAACGACGCACTGGCGGCAATTCGCGGCTGATTTCGGCGAGGCGATAGCCGAAACCAGGGCCACGCAGACTGGCACCGTCAACCTGACCTTCGCGACGCGAATAGAGCAACGGGTGCACCTTGGCCTCGGCCGATGAGGCTGCCGGGTAGAACTGCATGCCGTTAGTCTCCACGCCAGCAATCGTGGGCGCATGGGCAGCCAGCAGGACGTGCGTCATTTGCGCCATCATGGGATTGGTGAGATCCTGCACCATGAGCTGCATGCCGTGGGCGCGGGCCCAGCAGAGACTGAGGAGCGCGCCCGTCTGCGTCTTGCAGGTCTTGAGGGCCACGCCAGTCCAGCCGAGTTCGCGACCGAGGCGGACGATGCGCCAATCATGCGCACTCTCATCGAGGAAGAGCGGCATGCGCTGGCT
>CAXNEN010000228.1:0-3245 GCA_964201505.1 Opitutales bacterium | reverse complement strand
CCCTACCCAAGACAAGAGCCAATCATCCGGTTTCCGGTCTCCCTTTGTCGTTTTGTAAGCGCGCTACGCGCTCACTTCACGTCTTTCAAGAACTGCTGATACTGCGCTTCGGTCTGCTCCGCGCTGAGCTTGCCGGAATGAATCAGGATGCGGAAGCGGAAGGTCTCGGACTGACCAGCCTTGAGGGTGAAGTTGAGCGTAGTCTTGCCCTTGGTGAATTCCTTGGCGCCGAACGGATTGGCGGCAAAGAGGCCGTAGCCGCGGTTATGCCAGTAGGTCGGATAGGTGACGTTCTTCGGGTGGTCGAAGATACCGACGCAGACATCTTCGCCGCGGACGTTGCCAGAGAGGGTCATCCACTTAGCGCGCGTGCTCCAAGATTCTTTTTCTCCGACCTTACCTTCGCTGCTGAGGTAGACGCCGTTGACGCCGGTGTTGTCGAGCTTGGCGACCTTGGTTGGGATGCCGGCGGCATCGGTGAAGATTTCGGCCTTGGTCGAGGGCTCTTCGAGGGCACGGGTCATGCGGATGGCGATGGCGCCTTCTTTGGAGTCATGGAAGACGGCGTCCTTCTCCTGGGCGGTGAGGGTGATGATGCGGTCGATGATGCGCAGGTCCTTGGAAGCGCGGAAGATGAGCTGCTCGTCTTGCTGCAGTACCTTGGAGCCGTCGGCCATGATCCAGTCGGAGGACACCTCGAGGGTGGCCGAGCCGTTGCCGCTGCCAAGGGTCTTGATGCTCTTATGCTTCACCGAGCCGTAAGGCATCTTGCCCTTGTGGGAGTAGCCTTCGGGCGGGGAGTTCCAGAAATCGGTACCGTTAACGTCGCCGTAGTTGAACCACGAGGAGATGTGGTGCGGGTGGTCGGTGCGTTCGCCGGCGATTTTCTCGAGCGGGAAGCCGCGAGTGAAAATCGTGCCCTGCGAGGTACGGAGCGGAGAGAGCAGGGGCTTCTTCTGGTTGGACCAGTAGACGTAGGAGGTGAACGGCTGGCCGTCGACGAGGACGTCGACCTGCTGCTTGTCCTTCTGTTCGACGAGCTTCACTTCGGCAGCGACGGCGGCTTGGCCGAACGCGGCGAGGAGGGCGAGGAGGGCGAGGGGGTGCTTCATGGGTATCTCCTTGGACATACCCCCGCCCCCAAGGTTGCCAATCTGAAAGGGGTCAACTTACCCAAGGAACGGCGTTTGCGTATCAGGATTTCGGCTTCCTTACCTCGGCTTCCGCCCTAATCGTGTCGGTACCCCGCCATGCGTTTCCTCGCGCTCTTCTTCGTTTCCGCCTGCGTCGCCGCGCCGGCCCTCCCGCCTGGGCCGGCCGAACGCGTCGCGCCCTCCTCTTATAAGAACGGCCAGACGGCGGCCGAGGCGCTGAAGACGATGTCGTTACCAAAAGGTTTCCAAGTCTCGCTCGTCGCGGGCGAGCCCAAGGTCGTCCAGCCGATCGCGATGTGCTTCGACGAACGCGGCCGCCTCTGGGTCGTGGAAGGGATGTCCTATCCGAAGAAGCGCCCCGACGGCACCGGTCCCGATCGAATTCTGATTTTGGAAGACGTGAAGAAGGACGGTTCCTATGCGAAGGTCACGGTTTTCAAGGAAGGACTCAATCTCGTCTCGGGCATCGAAGTCGGTCACGGCGGCGTGTGGGTCGGCGCGGCCCCGGAATTCCTCTTCATCCCGAAGGATGCCAATGACAAAGCTGGCCCCCCGGTCGTGTTGCTCGATGGCTGGGGCTTTCAGGACACGCATGAGACGCTCAACAGCTTCGTCTGGGGTCCGGACGGCTGGCTCTATGGTAACCACGGCGTCTTCACCCACTCTGTCGTCGGCAAGCCCGGTACACCCGACGACAAGCGCGTGAAGATCAACGCGGGCGTCTGGCGTTTCCATCCGACCCGCCACGTCTTCGAGGTCTTCGCCGAAGGCACGAGTAATCCGTGGGGCCTCGATTTCGACGCCCGCGGCGAGTTCTTTAATACCGCCTGCGTCATCCCGCACCTTTATCATATCCTCCCCGGCGCTCGCTACCAGCGCCAGGCGGGCCAGCACTTCAATCCCTTCACCTACGACGACATCAAGACGATTGCCGACCACGCCCACTACGCCGGCGGCCGTATCCACCAGCCCACGGTTTCGAAGATTCCCGAAAGCACCGACAGCGTCGGCGGCGGCCACGCCCACTCGGGTCTAGCGATCTACAACGGCGATAATTTCCCGGCCGCCTATCAGGGTATGCTCATCTTCGGCAACTTGCACGGTCATCGCCTCGTCTCCGATCAGGTCGTGCCCGCGGGCAGTGGCTACGTCGGTCATCACGGCAATGATTTCCTGCGCAGCAACGATGCCCATTTCATCCCGGTGTCGCAACGCGTCGGTCCGGATGGTGCGCTGTACGTCAGCGACTGGACGGATAAGCAGGTCTGCCATAACAATACTCAGGAAATCTGGGATCGCACCAATGGCCGCATCTACCGCGTCAGTTTCGGTAACCCGATTTCCCGCGCCCGTGATTTGGGGACGCTCGCCGACACCGAACTCGTCGAGGTCGCCCTGACCGATGCGAACGAATATTTCGTCCGTCAGGCCCGCAAGGTTCTCGCTGAACGCGGCTTGGCTGGCGTCAGAATTTCGGCCGAGTCCCGCGCGAAATTACGTGGCGTGCTTTCCTCTGATCCGGATTCTCTTCGTCGGCTTCGTGCGCTCTGGGTTCTGCAATCGGCCAACCTCCTCGATGACACGCTCCTCGCGGCTTCCCTCAAGGATGCTGATCCTGCTGTGCGCGGTTGGACTGTCCGCTTAATCGCCCAGCAGTGGACTGCCGGCATACCCGCCCTCTCCGTGCTCGCGAAGACGGAGCCATCTCCGCAGGTCCGTCGTGAACTGGCGTCTGCGCTTTCCTCTCTGCCGCTGGCCCAGCGCGCGGCCATCGCCGAGCCGCTGCTCTCCCGCGCCGAAGACGCGAAGGATCATAATATTCCGCTGCTCCTTTGGTATGGTATCGAGCCGCTCGTGGGTGCGGACGCTGCCCGTGGCCTCGCCCTCGCCGCTCTCAGCCAGCATCCCCGGACGACCGACTTCATCTACCGCCGTCTCGCGAGCGACACCGGGGCCCGCGCTCAGGTGCTGTCCCTGGCCGCGCGCGAGCCTGATGCCGCCCGCCGCGCCACGCTTGTCGGTCGCGTCGTCGAAGGCGTCCGTCAGGCGGGCTCCTTCGCCCCGCCCGAAGGGTGGGCCGCGCTGGTCGCC
>CAXNEN010000227.1:0-3253 GCA_964201505.1 Opitutales bacterium | reverse complement strand
CGCGCGGGCGAGACCATGGGAGATGGCACCAGCCTGACCGTTAGGGCCGCCGCCGATGACGCGGACGATGACGTCGAGCTGGCCGTCGAGGCCGGCAATCGTGATCGGGAGGGTGGCGGACTTCACCAGAGCTTCAGTGTAAAGGTATTCTTCGACGGGCTTACCGTTAACCACGATGACGCCGGTACCGCGGGAAAGGCGGATGCGGGCCGAGGCGGTCTTACGACGGCCGACAGCAAGGATAGCAGAGGACTTGGCGCTCATTTAAAAAGAGTAAGGGCGATTAGACCTTCTTAGCCTCGGGGAAAGGCTGAGGGTTGTTGGCGGCCTGGTCATGCTTATCACCAGCGTAGACGCGCAGCTTCAGGAGCATGGCGTTGGCGAGGCGGTTCTTGGGGAGCATGCCCTTGACGGCATGGGTCACGATGAACTCAGGGCGACGCTCGCGCATGGCGGCGGCGGTACGGCGGTAGGCGGTACCGACCCAACCGGTGTAGAACATGTAGGTCTTGTCCTCTTCCTTGGAACCCGTGAGGCGGACCTTGTCGGCGTTGATTACAATGACGTAATCGCCGGTGTCGACGTGGGGGGTGTAGGTGGGCTTGTGGCGGCCGCGGAGAATATTGGCGATTTTGACAGCGAGACGGCCCAGGATCTGGTCCTTGGCGTCAACGACGTACCAGGTCTTGTCCTTGAGCTGCACGTTCTTGGCTAGCGTGGTCTTCATAAAGAGGGAAAGCGGGAACATGAGAAAGGACCCCCCTCCGTCAACACCCGAATGCTCCCCAGAGGGGGCGTGCCTTAAATAGCCCAAAAACAAGGGAGGCGTGGCCTAAGCCACGCCTCCCTGCCCTACCCTTTAATGGGGGGCGGTTTAGAAACGGAAGGCGGCAAAGACGCGGGCCCAGACGGCGGAGCCGGCCGTCTTGACCTGGCTGTCGGTGTTATAGGCCCAATTAGCCCCCACGCCCAGTTCGCCACCCCGGCCGACCTGACGGGTCAGATCCAAAGAGGCTCCGAGATAGTAGTAGGAATTACGAGCCGCGAGACTGGTGGTCGAAGCGTCGCTGAGGCCGCCATAGAACTTGGTCACGATGTCGAAGCCGGAAAGGCCGATATTGGAGCCGGCGTAGGACTTGGAGCCAGCAAGCTCGATGGTAAGCTGCTCGAGGTCGGTGCTGTAATAGACGTAGGCCGAAGGCTTGAGGGCGAGGTTCGCCAGGGAGAAACCCACGTAGATCTCGGAGTTGGCGGAAATCTGGGTGAAGCCATCGGCGGCGATGGTCCGGGCCGTACGGGTCGTCAGGCGCTGATAGCCAAGGTCGATTTCGCCGTAGGAGACATCCTTGCGCAGCCCGAAGGTGTAGGTGCGCTCCAATGCGTCAGCGTTGAAGAAGTTGGCATAGGCCGATGCTCCGGTAAAACCCGGAAGATTGTAGTCCAAGGTGACCGCGGTCTGGAACAGGCCGTCGACGTCGGAGCGCTCGATGCCGCGGAAGATGTTCTTGCCGTTCCACGAGGCACTACCGCGCAGGGAGAGGTCGGTGGTGGAGGCCGCGACGGGCGCCGGAGCCGGGCTCTGGGCGTTGACGCCGGCGACGAAGACGGCAAGGGCGAAGGCGGTGAGGGCGTGTTTCATGGAGTGATTTTGGGACCTTGATTTCCGCCCAAAAACAAACCGTTGGCAAGCCCCAAGGGGCCGCCAACGGCGTGGTGTGGATTATGTGGCGATCCGGTACGATTACATCGACGCGATGATCGCGTCGCCGAACTCCGAGCACTTGATCTCGGTGGCTCCCTGCATCTGACGGGCGAAGTCGTAGGTCACGCGACCACCGCCAATCGCGCCGTTGAGGCCCTTGAGGACGAGATCGGCCGCTTCGATCCAACCCATGTAGCGGAGCATCATCTCGCCGGAAAGCACGACGGAACCAGGATTGACGACGTCCTTATTGGAATACTTGGGAGCGGTGCCGTGCGTGGCCTCGAAGATCGCATGGCCAGTGAGGTAGTTGATGTTGCCGCCGGGGGCGATACCGATGCCGCCGACCTGCGCCGCGAGGGCGTCAGAGAGATAGTCACCGTTGAGGTTGAGGGTCGCGATGACGTCGAAGTCGGTCGGGCGGGTGAGGATCTGCTGCAGGGTGATGTCGGCGATCGCGTCCTTGATGATCAGGCCGGCACCCGGCTTACCTTCCGGGATCTTGCACCAGGGGCCGCCGTCGATTTCCTCGGCGCCGAACTCGCTCTTGGCGAGGTCGTAGCCCCACTTCATGAAGGCGCCTTCAGTGTACTTCATGATATTGCCCTTATGAACGAGGGTCAGCGACTTGCGCTTATTCTCGATGGCGTACTGGATGGCCGAACGGATCAGGCGCTCGGAGCCTGGACGGGAGACCGGCTTGATGCCGAGGCCGACGGTGGCGGGCTGTTCGGCACCGAAACGGATCTTCTTAAACTCCTTCGGGAAGTTCGTCTTGATGAAGTCGAGCGTCTTGAGGGCGATCTCGGAACCAGCTTCGAAGTCGATACCGGCATAGATGTCCTCGGTGTTCTCGCGGAAGATCACCATGTTGACCTTACCGGGGTTCTTCACCGGAGAAGGTACGCCGGTGAACCACTGGACGGGGCGGAGGCAGACGTAGAGGTCGAGCTGCTGACGGAGGGCCACGTTGAGGGAACGGATGCCGCCACCGGTCGGCGTGGTCAGCGGGCCCTTGATGCCGACGAGGTAGTCGCGGAAAGCGGTGAGCGTGGCCTCTGGCAGCCAGTCGCCAGTCGCCTTAAAGGACTTTTCGCCCGCGAGGACCTCTAGCCACTCAATCTTGCGCTTACCGGCGTAGGCCTTGGCGACCGCGGCGTCGAAGACACGGACGGAGGCGCGCCAGATGTCCGGGCCGGTGCCGTCGCCTTCGATGAAGGGGACGACCGGATGGTTAGGGACGGTGAGTTTGCCGTTGGCGATCGTGATACGGCCGGATGCAGGGGAGCTCATAGAAAGAAGACAGATAACAAACCGTGTTCAGGGGGCCTCTTTCAAGCCAATACGCTGGTCGGCATGGTGAGGAAAAGAAAAGGACCCCCTTGCGAGGGTCCTTGTTATGACCGGGAGTGCCGGCGCCATCCGCCCCGAGGGACGGAAAAGACTAGGAAGAATTACTTCTTCTTAGCTTTGGTGGCCTTCTTGGCGCTCTTCTTAGCAGCAGCCTTCTTTTTAGCCATAGGTGTGTCCTTTTTTTGGATCGTTGTTGGG
>CAXNEN010000226.1:0-3260 GCA_964201505.1 Opitutales bacterium | reverse complement strand
ATGCCGACGGCAGCACCTCCCTCGCCGGCCTCTGGTCGATCGATTGGAACGCGGGAACTGGCGCGATCACGCTGACCGCCGTGCCTGAGCCTTCGACCTACGGCTTCGGCCTCGGGGCGCTCGCGCTCGCCGCCGCGGCGATTCGACGCCGCAAGCGTCAGGCGAAAGCCTGAAGCTTTGAGTGAGAGGCCCGGAGGCTCAGTTGATCAGAGACAAACGGGTTGGGTCGGGACCGCGTCACGACATAGTTGCATCCGTTTCGGGTGGCGGGTGGCAGCCTCAGGTGGCTGGTGGCGGGAATGATAAACTCAAAGGGAAACCTGAAAACGGTAAGGATGCGGCAGGTAGGGCGGTGATTGCTATCACCGCCGTTCGAGTCCGGAGGCGGGGAGTCGTCGGGTCTTAGCTAGCCGCGCGGATGTTCTATGTCCGTCCGCGAACGGACGTGATGGCAATCACGTCCCTACCTCATGATGTCTCCCACTTGTCACCGTGTCACCTTGCCCACGTGTCCCCTCGCGACGGCTATGCCGTCGCGCTCAAATCTCGAAATCCGTGCCGGACTCCGACAGCGCTAATTGCGCGACGTTGAAGCCGGTGAGGGATTTGTCGAAACGCTTCGAGACTTCGCGCCAGAGCGCCGCGACCTGAGGTCCGGAGGCGCCCTTGAGCGTGATCTTGGTTTCGACGAGCTCGGGTTCCACGACCGCGAGCACCTGCTTGAGGGAAATATCTTCGGCGTCTTTTGCCAGACGGTAGCCACCGGTCTTGCCGCGCTTCGAGACGACCAGGCCGCCTTCGCGGAGTTCGTTGAGCAGCTGCACGAGGTAATTGGCCGGAATGTCCTCAAGTCGGGCGAGTTCCTCGATGCGCGTGACGGCCGTGCCGCGGTGGCGGCGGGCGAGCTGCGAGAGGACGCGGAGGGAGTACTCGAGTTTAAGGGAGGCTTTCATGCGCTGTGCTTAGGGCCCTGAGGAGGGTCTTTCGGTTTCAATCCTACGAGGATGAAGGTACGGTCCGCAACCTCATCTGGGAGGATCGGGGCCTTGGGGCGGGCGAAGTAGGAAGTGCCCAGGAAGCAGATTCCTTGGTTCTGCACGACCTGGATGGCGCGGTCGTCCCAGAGCTCAATCATCCCGAAGTCCTTCTTGTCAGTGACTTCCAGTTCTGGGAGCCCGTTGGCTTTGAGCCAAGCCTGCGTGGCCGCAACGCCTTCCGGGTCGCCGGCCCGGGCCGTCATGATCTTCACGCGGAGGCCTTTCTCGAGCCACTGGCGGACGCGGCGCATCATCAGGGGCACCGGCGGACCGATATGGCTCATGCCCTGCCAGGAGGTCGCTTCGGCCAACGTCCCGTCGAGGTCGACGCCGATCCAAGGCTGCTGATTGGCTGGGCGGGTGGAAGGGACGCGTTCGGCCGGCGCTGGTTCGTCCGGCGCCTGGCTCAAGTCAGGCACGGGCGTCTTCGGAGCGAAGAGGGAGCTGAGCCACGCGAACATGATCCCAGAGTGGGGTAGGAGGGAGGAAGGGGCAAGAGTGGAGGCGACGGGGGCGGACGGCGTCGTCGCGTCGGTTGGGAGCCAATTTACGGACGCGTCGGCCTGAAGTTGACAGTCAAAACGTTGTGCCGGAAAATCCTCCCATCAAAGCCTGAGCACCCCTCTTATGCGCAAAAAGCACGCCAAGAAAACGTCCCGTACGGACCTTGAAGCCGAACTCATCGTTTCGGGTGACCAAGGATCGGCCGACACCGCTCGCGAACAGGTCGAGCAAGCCGAGTCGCCCGGCCTCGTCGCCCGTCTCCGTAAGAAGATCAGATCCGGCAAGAAGCGTCTCCGCAAGGCGCTCAAGTCGGGCACCAAGCGTCTCCGCAAGGTGCTCAAGTCCGGCAAGAAGCGCGTGATCCGATCCCTGAAGTCCGGCAAGAAGGGCCTGCGCAAGGTGTTCCGCGCCGGCAAGTGAACAGGGTGCTCGTGTGAGGTAGGGGCAGCAGCGGGTGCTGCCTTGGCGTGCAAAAGTGCAAACCGGCCTATGGCCTGTGCAAAGGTGCAAAAGTGAGATGCAACGTTTCGGGTGGCGGGTGGCAGCCCCGGGTTGCTGGTGGCGGGTCGGGTAGGGATGCGATGACATCGCATCCGCCCGTCTTGAGGTAGGATTGCGCGCCCTCGCTCAATTGCGGCTGACCAAGAGTGGCCAGCCTCACCTTATGCAGAGGCAATCCCTTTACCCTTCATTCCTCGCGCGGGCCTACGGCCCGCGCCGATGGGCTGTATCAGTTTTAACAATACTCACTTCTGCCGAGGGTGTGTTACAATCAGCTCCATGAAAAAGCTGGCAAGATTCCTAGCCGAAATGGTGGTTCACCACCTCTTCCCGGCCGTCGTCTTCACCATAGTATTTTTTAAGGCCCTGCAGGTTATGATGCCCAACCCCGGCGATGGCCTTGGGCAGGCTTTAACGGCTATTATTTATTTTATCCCCGGCCTCCTGGTTTGGATACTGGTCTGGAACGCCGTCAGGATGCTCTTCAAGACGGACAGTGAGCCCGCTGATTCGCCTGCTGATTCGCCCGCTGAGCCACCCTTGCTCGATTCAGCCGAGCGGCTGAAGTTAAGTGCTGAGATCGAGGAGAACGCCAAGGGCGCTCCGATCAAGGATGTCGCGGCGGCTAATCCGGGCAGCTCCGCAGGGGTTTGGATGGCATGGTTTTGGGGTTTGGTGGCGGTGGGGTGGTTTAGTTTTTGGGGGTGGTTGGTTAGTCATTAAGCGTCCCACCTTCAAGGCAGGCACTGTCGTGACGCGTTCCAGACCGTGCATACTGCCTCTCATCTATTCTGTCCTCGATGCAGTCCTCTCCGCAGTCATCGACTCAGTCCTCTTTCGCGCTTTGCGCGAAGAAACAGGGTGCTCGGGGCGGGGGTCGAACCCGCACACCTTGCGGCGCTAGAACCTAAATCTAGTGTGTCTGCCATTCCACCACCCGAGCAAAACCTGTCCGACGAGGTTTGCGCGTCGGGCGACGGAGGCAAGCCCTTACACGAGGCGACCGAGGGGCGAACCGACCTTAGCATACACTTCCACCGCGGTTTCGCCGGCATGGATGAGGTCGTCCTCTAACTTAATGCGGCCGGGCTCGAAAATAGTGGCGACGAACGATCCGCCGAAACGGAAGTAGCCTTTCTCATCACCCTTGGCGACGGCCTGGCCGGATTTGTAGGTCTCGATGATGGTACCGACGTTGGTGGCGCCGACGGAGACCAT
>CAXNEN010000225.1:0-3262 GCA_964201505.1 Opitutales bacterium | reverse complement strand
GGGTGGCGTTGAAGCCGAGGGGGCAAGGTTCACATCATATCATGGCTCAACCGGGAGAGTGCATTGATAAAACCGATTATGACCATCGGGGAGCATATGCAGACTGACCCAGCGAGGCGGGGCATAAAGAAGCCCCGGATCGGGTGATCCGGGGCCTCTGGAAGGCGGCTGGAGGGCTTGTTAGGCCTTCTTCACCTTAACCCACTGCTTCGTCTTGGCGGACTCCAGGATGGCGTCGCAGACGTACTGGGTACCGAGCGCGTGACGGAAGTCCGGGTAGGCCTTCTCGGCCTTTGGATTGTCGAGGCTCTTGAGGAACTCGGCGAGGGCGTGGGTGAAGGAGTGCTCGTAGCCGAGGCAGAGACCCGGGACCCACCAATTGCCAGCGTAAGGGTGGTCGCCGTCCGACGTGTGGATGCTGGCCCAACCGCGACGATCGCCCGGGACGGAGTGATCGAAGTAGTTGAGACGGTTGAGGTCGTGCAGATCCCACTGGAGGGACTTATGTTCGCCGTTGATCTCGAACGTGTAGAGGGCCTTGTGGCCGCGCGCGTAGCGGGTGGATTCGAACTGCGCGATCGAACCGTTCTCGAAGCGACAGAGGAAGATCGCGGCGTCGTCGATGGTGACGGCCTGCTTCTTGCCCGTGGCGGTGTGGACGCGTTCCTTGATGAACGTCTCGGTCATCGCGGAAACTTCGGTGATGTCACCGTTGATCCAGCGGGCCGTGTCGATGCAGTGTGCGAGCAAGTCGCCCGTCACGCCGGAACCGGCGGCAGCGGCGTCGAGGCGCCAGAGACCCGCGCCGCCCTGCGGCAGCTCGGTGGAGATCGTCCAATCCTGGAGGAAGTTGGCGCGGTAGTGGAACACGCGGCCCAGCTCGCCGGCGGCCACGATGTTCTTCGCGAGCGTCACGGCGGGGAGGAAGCGGTAGTTATACCAGACAAGGTTCGGGAGGCCGGACTTCTCGACCGCGGCGACCATCTGCTCGCCCTGGGCACCGTTGAGGGCGAGGGGCTTTTCGCAGAGGATCATCTTGCCGTTCTTGATGCACTCCAGGGCGATCTCGGCGTGCGAGTCGTTCGGGGTGCAGATGTCGATGGCGTCAATGTCGGAGCGCGTAACCATCTTGCGCCAATCCGTCTCGTAGGAGGCGTAGCCCCACTTCTCGGCGAAGTCCTTGACCTTGGCTTCGTCGCGGCCGCAGACAGCCTGGCGGACGATGTGGTGGCCGGCGGTCAGCTTGTCCTTCGGGAAGAAGTGACCGACCTGGGAGTAGGCGTTGGAATGGGTGCGGCCCATGAAGCCGTAACCGATGAGACCGATGCGAATGGCTTGTGACATGATGCGGGGGGACGAGAGGTTGGAGTATTGGGGTGGGAAGGCTCAGAGGGCCTGCTTCACCTTAACCATCGCGGAGAGAATCGTGTTCCAGGTCTTCGGATTCTCGAGCGTGGCGTTCGGGAACATGCAGCCATCCCAGCAGATGTGCTTCATGCCGCGATCGGCGGCACCTTGGAGCCAGACCTTGGAAGTGGCGGTGATGTCCAGCTTGCCCTTAGGGTCGTCGGCTTGGCAGTGGCGGCCGGTCTTGTCGTGTGAGCCCGTGCCGTGGACGGTGCCATCGTTCTGGGCCACGTGGAAATCGATCGTCCAAGGACGGAGCGCGTCGGTTAGTTTAGCGTAGGCCTTATCGAACTGCGCTTGCGTGTACTTGCCCTTAAGCAAGGCCGTCTTGGGCGAGTTGACGCCGAGCAGATACAGGTAGGTATGCGCGAGGTCGGCTTGGAAGCCGACGGTGCCGGGGAGGTCGACGGTCTCGAGGAGGTTCACCATGGATTTCCAGGAGTGCATGCCAGCCCAGCAGACTTCGCCCTCAGCGGCGAGACGCTCGCCATGACCGGCGGCGACGATGCCCGCTTCGCGGAAGGTCGCGGCGATCTGCTTGATGGCAGCGGACTCGTTCTTGACCGAGGCTTTGGTGCCCGTGGCGCTGTCGATGCGGATGACGCCATACTGGCGGACGCCGTGTTCGTTGAGCAACTTGGCGATGCGGCAGGCCTTGCGGACGGCATCGATAAACTTACGGCGCTGCTCGACGGTGCCCATGGCGCTGTCGCCGACCGTACCTGGCCAGACGGGGGCCACGAGGGAACCGACGTTAAGTCCGCGCTTGGCGATCTTGTCCGCCATTTTCTTGAGGTTGTCCTCAGAGATGTCGGGGTCGGTGTGCGGGTGGAAGAGGAACAGGTCGACGCCGTCGAACTTATGACCGTCAACCTCAGCGGCGGCGGTCATGTCGAGCATGCGCTCGAGGGAGATCGGCGGGTGATCGGTGTTTGGCTCCTTGCCGACGAGGCCGGGCCACATCGCGTTGTGTAGTTTCATGTGATTAGGGGTAGGGGTAGGGATAGGGACAGGGGTGGTCGAGTAAGCGAAGGCTTACTTCTGCTTGGCCTTCTTGTGGGCGCCCATGGCGGGAGCGTCCGGGTTCACTTCCGGTCCGAAGTAGCGCAGGCAGACCAGCGGCTCGGTGGTAGAGGTGTTACGGAAGGTCACGCCCTTCTTGGCGCCGGCTTCGGTGCAGAAGTATTCGTCTTCGGTCAGCTCGTTGAAGCGGATGAGCTTCGGGCTGTTGAGGACCTGGCCGTTGATCGACCCGGAGCCCTGGACACAGATGAGGCCGTAGGCGCCGTTGTCCGTGATGGTGCACTCGGCACCCGGTTCGACGGTCAGTTCCTTCGCGGTGAAGTACTGGAACTTGTCGACCTTACCGTAGACGATCCACTTATCGGAGTAGCCCTTGCCCTGGACGGAGACGACCGGCTCAAGGTAGTGGTTATCCTTGAAGTTCGGGTCGACGTTCTTGTCCCAGTCGAGCTGGTCCACGATGAAGTCGACGTCCTTGTGCTTCGACTTCGGCATGTCCTTGACGAGGAGGGCCCACGGTACTTCGCGGCCTTCGACGAGGTTCTGGTACATGCCGAACACGTCGGAACCCCACTGCGGCTCATAAGTGCAGAGCGAGCCGGGAGCGTGGAGGATGCAAGGGTCGATGAGCCAGCCGGTGCCGGGCTCGAGCTTGTAGGCCTTGGAGAGGGCGAGGATTTTGTTGTCACCCTTGTCCCAGTTGGCGATGCACTCGCGGACCTGGGCCTTGGTCGTGCCGGGCTCGACTAAAAGCAATGTTGAACGCTGATGGCATCACATTTATTGAAATTGATCTCGAGCAAGACCCAGATGCAGCGGCGATTGTCGAACG
>CAXNEN010000224.1:0-3265 GCA_964201505.1 Opitutales bacterium | reverse complement strand
CGAGGTCTGTGGCATCCTTAATCGCGTCCGTCAGCCGTTCAACGTGAACCTCCCGGCGCTTGCGGCCGCCGAAGCCGCCCTCGATGACGATGCATTCGTTCGTCGCACCCGCGAAGTAAACGACGCGGGTATTGCGCAGCTGTCCGCCGGCCTCAAGCAGCTCGGCTTCGCCTATATCGATGGCAAAGCAAACTTCCTCGCCGCGCAGATTCCGAAGGCCGAGGAGGCTTTCACCCTCCTGCAGAAGGCCGGCGTGATCGTGCGGCCGCTCCGTGGTTATGGCATGACGGGCTGGCTCCGCCTGACTGTCGGCACCGAAGCGCAGAACGCCCGCCTGCTCTCCGAACTCGCCAAGCTCTAATCATGGATTTTGACGAAGCCGTTAGCATCATCCGCCAGAAGGATCCCCGTTATCAGCCTCAGGCTTATGACGTGGTTCGCCTCGGCCTCGATCTCGCGCAGAAGCTCACGCATGGTGAGCCGAAGAAAGGTAAGAGCACCACGAGCCGGCACGTCACTGGTCCGCAGTTGCTCGAAGGCTTCCGTCAGCACGTGATTGAAACCTACGGGCCGATGTCCTATTCGCTCCTCCATAACTGGGGTCTCCGGAAGTCGGCTGACGTCGGCAATATCGTCTTTAATATCATCGAGACCGGACTTTTCGGTCGTTCGTCCGAGGACAACCTTGAGGACTTCAAAGAAGTCTACGACTTCAAGGACGTCTTCCAGAAGCCCTACGAGCCGAAGTCGAACTGATTACGCGTTCACGAAGCTAATGGCCCGGACTTCCTGGCATCCTCGCAGGAGCCTAATCTTGGCCAGCATCGCCCTCTCGTGGAAGCGGATCTCCGATTTGATCACGGAGTTTTCGCATTGGACGACGAGCTTGCCACCTTCGAGCACGCGGAGTGGCGCGGAACGTTTGGCCAGCTTGAGCGGAAGTAATTCCAACCAATGGGCCACGATGGCCGTCTCCGGGATGGGTTTGTCCAGTCGGAGTTTCTTGAAGGCGTCCAGCACCGCATCGTCGATTGTCTTCATCGCGCGATCAGTGGAGCGGCCGCGGTCTTCAGGCAGGCCGCGGAGGTTTGCCAGTAGGTTCTGCACGGTGCGCGAGAACTTACCCTTGAGCTTACCTTCGGTGAGCAAGGCCCGAATCGCGTAGGGTGCTTCGGAAATCTTTTCGTTACGCAGGCAGCGATCCGGCGCATACGCCCCACCGACGACGACTCCGGTGGCTCCGGCATCCCGGGCCCCTTCGCCGTCTTCCGTGGGACTGTCGCCGAAGTGCACTAAGCTGGAGACCGAGCTGCCGAGCGCCCGGGCTGCTTGACTAAAGGCCTTGGGCTCAGGCTTGGAGTGCCCGGTTTCTTCGGACAGGAAGATGCCATCTAGGTGTCGCGTCAGCCCATGGCCTTCGAGCACCTTACGCATGCGAGCATCAGCGTTGGAAAGGATGCCGACCTTGACGCCCAGGAAGCGGATGGCGGAAATCGCTTGTAGCGAACCAGGCGCCAGGCGCCAGGATTCGGGACGAGCGAACGCCTCCCAGCATTCCTTGAAGACGGGATCGATCTTGGAGGCCGGGAGCGTCGGACCAAAGCATCGCTGAACGACTTCCTTCCAGAAGACTTCGGGCTTCGCGTTCTTCGGGCCACCCTTGAACGCCAAAGGGAATGAAGCGTCCAAGACGGCGGCTTCAATTTCAATGCCATGTCGCTTCGCGCAGGCCGCATACACGGCACCGACCGACGGGTACGGGAAGAGCAGGGTGCCTGCTAGGTCGAAGGTGACGGCTTGGACGCGGGCCATTGCGTGAAGGGGAGGGGTGCCGACCCCAAAGGTCAACAGGTCCCATCATGTCCCTGCTTGTCCCGGAGCGAGAACGGGTAATAAACAAGTTATGCACCGTCTGAAGCAGGCCATTCTAAGCTTCTTGGGCTGTCTTTTGCTTGGACTCGGCGGTTGTTCCGTCAGCCCCCCTAAGGCCGTGCTCGTCCGAAGTATCTACGTCGAGGAGGCTTCCGGCGCCCCGTCACTTGATTTGGCTCAATGTGCGGACGTCATTCATGACACTTCCGTACGGGTACTCATTGATCGCGGCTATGTCGCTGCCATGGACCCGGCTGTCGCCGATGCCTTCCTGCATGCGGTCTGGATTGCCAAGCCCATGACCGCCGGAACGCCGCAGCGCCGAGTGACGCTCCGGATGACCTTGGTGACCCGCAATGGGATGGTGCTGCACTCCGTAGACGCTGTCGTGGATACGCCGGCGGGTTTTCTGAGCAAGGAACGAATCGCCGACCTCATCCGCGAGAAGCTCGGTGTGATTGCGCGGTAATTGATGATTACCCGCGGGCCGCAATGCGCGCCTTAATCTCGGCGACCAGCTTTTCGGTCTCCGGCATCTTCACACCAGCGGCGAGTCCTCGGCGGAGAGGTTCGCCCCAGATGCCTTCCACCTCGACATCACGACCCGCGACGAAATCGATGAGACTGGAGGGACGATAGGGACCCATTCCGACCGTGACCACGAACTGACGTTTAATATGGGTGTCTTCGAAACTATGGCCACGGGCGATAGCCGCCGATTGGACCTCCTTCATTAGAATATGGGCCCGCTCATTTAGCGCAGGGTTAGCGAGGATGAGGTCAGTCGTGATACTGCCACCCGCGATGGAGAGTCCGTTGAACGGGATATTCCAGCAGAGCTTCTTCCAGAGGACGGATTCAAGGGAAGTCTCCGCCTGGCAATCCACTCCGGCTGCGGCAAAGGTAGCCACACAGGTTTCGACGGCGGCGTTGATGGGGCCGGTGGCGGCGGCCATCCGGACGTAACCAGCGAGAGTCGTGTCGATTACGGCCGGGGCGAGGCGGTTGATGCACACGAAGCAGAGGCCGGCGACGACTCGCTCGACGGGGAGCAACTTCGCCAAAGCTTCCACGTTGCCCATGCCGTTCTGAAGGGTCACGACGATCGAGGTTGGGCCGAGGAGTGGCCTAACGAGCTCAGGCAGGGCATGGTTGGAAGTCGATTTGATCGTGACGACGATAAGGTCGCATGGCCCGATCGTGGTGGCGTCAGGCGAAGCGGAGGCGACGCGTACAATCCGTTCCTGGCCTTTGTTGCGGATGGTGAGCCCTTTCTTCTGGATAATTTCGGAATCACTCCGGGCAAGGCAGTGTACTTCGTGTCCAGCTTCCGCGAGCAGCGCGGCATACCATCCACCAAGGGCTCCCGTTCCAACGATACCTATCTTCATGG
>CAXNEN010000223.1:0-3267 GCA_964201505.1 Opitutales bacterium | reverse complement strand
CTGAGGCCTCCGCTCAGCGGGGCGCCTCGACCTTGAAGACGAACGCCTGCTTGCACGGGTGATTCTCTTCGTCGCCCATCTCGCGCGGCGTTGTGATGACGCAGACGGAGCCGAGCTGTTCCCAGGGAAGAAGGTCAGGCCAACCGAGCAGCATAATCTTCGAGCCGGGCGCCGGACGAAGCACGCGTGAACGCACCTGCGGACCGGGCCAGCCATAGGAAATGAGATACATCGAGTGACCATCGGCGGAACGGGTGAAGCGGAAGGAGCCCTCGACGGGCGTAGCGCCTGGACGCACGCCCACGACGGACTCGCCGTTCACGTCAAGCCACTCCTCGACATAGACAAACTGCTTGATGGTTTCCTCGTCGACGGGATTGACGTTCTGATACTGATCCGAGGCCGAATGGCCGGCGACGGCGTCTTCGATGAGCTGCGCTAAGGCCTCCTCTGGGGAGCGCGGGGACGACGAGGCGCAACCGGCGAGGCTGAGGGCGAGGCAAAGGGCTGCGAGGAGTCGGGCAGCCATGACTTCGGGCTTATTTAGCAGCCTTGCTCTTGGCGATCAGGTCGTAGAACCGATCGAAGAGCACGTCCGCATCGTTCGGGCCAGGGCCGGCTTCCGGGTGATACTGGACGGAGAAGACCGGCTTATCCTTAAGGCGCAGGCCGGAGACGGTGTCATCGTTCATGTTCACCTCAGTGACGATGGCGCCGCAGCGCTCCAGGTCCTCGCGCTTCGAGGCGAAGCCGTGGTTCTGGGCGGTAATAGCCACGCGGTCTTCTTCGGTGTTCTTGACGGGCTGGTTGCCGCCGCGGTGGCCGAACTTTAGCTTGTAGGTCGAAGCACCGATGGCGTGCGTGATGATCTGGTGGCCGAGGCAGATGCCGAAGACCGGGTAGGTCTTGATGAGGTCGGCCACGGCTTCGTGGGCGTACTTCAGGGCGGCGGGATCGCCGGGGCCGTTGGAAAGGAACACGCCGTCGGGGTTAAAGGCACGAATCTCGGCAGCGGGCGTGCGGGCCGGGAAGACATGGACGTCGAAACCGGAGGCGACGAGGCGACGGAAGATCGAGGTCTTGGCGCCGAAGTCGTAAGCCGCGATACGGTACTTCTTGGCGCGGGCCTTGGGCTTGTTGAGATGCGTACCGGGGACGGTGAAGGCCTCGCAGTCGCCGGCGGTGGCATTGTAGTGGTAAGGCGCCTTGCAAGTGACGTCCTTGACGAAGTCAGCACCGACGGTTCCGGTCCAGGCGCGGGCGCGCTTGAGGGCTTCTTCGTCGGTGATGCCTTCGGTGGAGAGGCAGGCCTTCATGACGCCGGCGGAGCGCAGCTTCTTCGTGAGCGAACGAGTGTCGACGCCTTCGATACCGGGGATGCCGTACTTCGCGAGCCAGGTGCTCAGGTCGGTGGTGGCGCGCCAGTTGGAGACGATGGGCGAAAGGTCGCGCACGACGAAACCGGCGACGTGCGGGCGGGCGGATTCGAAGTCGTCTTCATTGACGCCGTAGTTCCCGATCTGCGGGGTCGTCATGGTGACGATCTGTCCGAAGTAGGAAGGGTCGGTGAGGATTTCCTGGTAGCCGGTCATGCTCGTGTTGAACACGACTTCGCCGCAGAGGGTGGCCGAAGCTCCGAACGCCTTGCCCCGAAGAATGGTTCCATCTTCAAGAGCGAGCACGGCAGGTCGGTTCATGAGGTCGTTTTGAATGAGGGTTCCGCCCCCGAGTGAAGCAAAAAAAGTTCCCATTCGAAGATAGTCTGAAACCAGAGCTCCGACATGAGTCCGACGGAGGGAGCCGACCTGCTCAGAAACCCTTGGAGACGTCGCCACCCAAAGGCGCCGGCGGACGGGCTCGAGCATCCAGACTGTCGGCCGAATAGGGCTTATGCACCTGCCAACCTGCCCGATAGGGGGCACCACTGTGCTTCACCTGCTCGGTAATCGTCCGCAATACGGCCGGATCGGCCCGGCGCGACCATTCCGGGTGCAACCAGACGTTCGGGCTAAGCCACTTGCCGCCGACGGCGTCGGTCCAGCGGGTAATGCTATCGGGCGCCTCGACGATGAGTTTGACCTCGTCCGCCCGGGCAAGGGCGTCAGCCAGAGGGGGCTTGGCCCACTTGGGGCTGATGGTCACCCAGGCAAAGCCTGGGGCGATCGGGTAGGCCCCGCAGGTCTCGAGGTGGACGTTGAGCCCGACCGAGGCCAAGGCGGCCAAGAGAGCGGTCAAATCGTGGATGCAGGGCTCACCGCCGGTCAGGACGACGAATTCCGGGCGGGCAGCGGCGGCCTCGTCGGCCAACTCGCCGGCGGTGGCCTTGCGGACCTGCTTGGGGACGAACTGCGGATGCCAGGTGGACGCGGAGTCACACCAAGCACACTTCACCGGACAACCCTGCAGCCGGATGAAGAAGGCTTTGCGACCGAGATGGACGCCTTCCCCCTGCCAACTGAGGAACGTCTCATTGACGGGGTAGAGCTCAGCCATGGTCAGGCCTTCGGCTGGTAGCTCGCCTTGTTCTTGGTGTCCTCGTGCAGGATGATCTGCCGGACCCAGGCGCGACCGCCGGTCTCTTTGCGGACCATCGGATCAAAAGTCTCAAAGAGGAACTGCGCGATACCTTCAGTGGAGACGGAATCAATAACGAGCGGACGGAAAAGCTTGGGGTAATCCTGGAGGAGTTTCTCGCGGATCGGGTCTTCCTTGGCAAAGAGACAAGCATGATCGAGGTGGTCCGCGATCCAGGTCTTCAGGAAACCAAGGCCGCCGAAATCCACGACGAAACCGCGCTCGTCGAGTTTCTCGCAGCCAAACTCGACCTCGATGCCCCAGTTATGGCCGTGCAGGAACGAGCAATGGCCGTCGTGCCGGTGCTGCCGGTGGGCGAACGGAATGTCGCGGTAGGTCTTGCTGCAGGTAAACATGGGACAGCCAGCAGATAGGAGGGCGAACGGCCCGGTCGCAAGGAAGATGACGCCCCTGCCCCGAGCAAATCGGCCCAAAAGAGGCCTGCCGCATACTGATACGGCAGGCCTCGAGAGGCGATGCGGCGGATGTGCTTAGAACGAGTGCGTCAGGCCAAAGGACCAGACATCGGTCGAGTGCACGACGTTCACCTCCGCACCGTTAGGCTTGGTCGCCAGGTTGTTGTTCTTCAGCGAACGGCTGTAGTAAACATACGCGCTGGTGTTGGCGGCCAGCTTGTAGGTCAGACCCGCCGCAAGGTGCGTCGAGAACGCGGCGGTCTCGAGATCCTCGGCG
>CAXNEN010000222.1:0-3291 GCA_964201505.1 Opitutales bacterium | reverse complement strand
CCACATCCTCACCCGCATGGGCGAGGACGGCCTCTCGTTCCCCGAAGCCCTCAAGGAAGCCCAGGAACTCGGCTACGCCGAAGCCGACCCGACGCTCGACGTCGACGGCATCGACGCCTTCCACAAAGCCTCGATCCTCGCCTGGCTCGCGCACGGCAAGTGGGCGCCGCCCGCGCGCACGCTCGTCGAAGGTATCCGTAAGATCGGCCCGGCCGACATCGATTTCGCCCGCCGCTTCGGCTTTGCGCTCAAGCACCTCGCCGTCATCCGCCGCGACTTCAAGGCCAACTGGATGACCGTCGGGGTCTACCCTTCCCTCGTCCCTAATCGCGACATCCTCGCACGTGTCTCTGGCGTGAACAACGGCATCACCCTCCGCGGCGACGTCGTCGGCGCCACCACGCTCACCGGCCGCGGCGCCGGCGGCGACGCCACCGCTTCCGCCGTAATCGGCGACATCGTCGACGCCATCGCGGCCCTCACTGGCCCGATTTCGCAGGCCCTTTCGCCCGAAGCCCTCGCCGCCCGCGAGAAAGCCGGCCGTGCCCTCCGCATGGCCTCGATCGACGAGATTGTCTCGCCTTTCTACCTCCGCCTTTCGCTGCTCGACAAGGCTGGCGTCTCCGAAGGTGTCTATCGCATCTTCTCGAAGCACAAGGTGTCCATCGCCCGCGTCATCCAGTACGAACACCCGAACCAAGGCCGCGGTACCGTCACCCTCTCGACCTACCCGGTCAGCGAACGCAAGATGTCCTCAGTCTTGACAGAATTGCGCCGCCTCAAGACCGTGCTCGAGGAGCCGGTCGTACTCCGCATCTTCTCTCCCGAATCCTGATCCTCCGGTGGCCCTCATCGTCCAGAAATACGGCGGCACTTCCGTCGGTAGTGTCGACCGCATCCAGAACGTGGCGGCCAAGATCAAGGAACAGTGGTCCAAGGGCAACCGCATCGTCGTGGTCGTCTCCGCCCGTAGCGGCGTGACCAATGACCTCATCTCCCGCGCCAAGGCTCTCTCCAAACTTCCGGACGAACGCGAGATGGACGTCCTCATGGCCGTCGGCGAACAGGAGACCATCGCCCTCACAGTTATGGCCCTCCACGCCATCGGCGTGCCCGCCGTCTCCCGCACGGGCGCCCAGGCCGGCATCTTCACGGACGACATCCACACCCGCGCCCGCATTACCCGCATCACCGGCGGAGACCTGCTCGCCCGACTCGACGAAGGCAAAGTCGTCGTGGTCGCCGGCTTCCAGGGCTGCACAGACCAAGGCGAAGTCACCACCCTCGGCCGCGGCGGCTCGGACCTCACCGCCATCGCGGTGGCCGCTTCCATTAAGGCCGACCTCTGCCAAATCTACACCGACGTCGACGGCGTCTACACCGCCGACCCCCGCATCGTGCTCAACGCGAGCAAGCTGACGGAAATCTCCTACGAAGAGATGCTCGAGCTCGCTTCCAGCGGCTCCAAGGTGATGCAGTCACGCTCGGTGGAGTTCGCCCAGAAATATAACGTGCCCTTCGAGGTCCGTTCCTCCTTTAACGACCAACCCGGTACTATCGTGAAAGCCATCGACAAAACCCTTGAAGACGCGGCTATCGCCGGCGTCGCCCTCGACCGCCTGCAGACCCGCGTCACGGTGAACGACCTGCCCGACAGCCCGCAGGCCCTGTCCGCCCTCTTTGACGACCTCGGCGAGGCCGGCCTGAGCGTCGACATGATCATCAAGAACCTAGGCAAGGACGGTAAAGCCAACCTGACCTTCTCGGTGACCACCGCCGAATTCTCCCGCGTCGAAGCCGTCGTCGGCCAAACCCTCAAGAAGCTCGGCTCCGGCTCCGTTCGCTCCGCCGGTGAGATTTCTAAGCTCTCCATTGTGGGCGTCGGCATGATTTCCCACCCTGGCGTCGCCGGCACCCTCTTCAAGGCCCTCGCCTCCGTCGGCATCAACAGCGAGCTCATCACGACCTCCGAGATCAAGATCTCCGTTGCGCTGGACCCCGCCAAGGCCGACGCCGCCGTCCGCGCCGTGCACACGGCCTTCGGTCTCGATAAGGCCTGAGCCGGCACTCGCCTCTTGCCCGCCAGCCCGCTCCGACCATAGTCGGGACGATGCTGCGGTTCACCCTGGCCACCTTCTTCGCCCTCGGCGTCTTGCTGCCGGGTCAGGTCACGTCGCAGGACCTCCCACCGAACCTAATCACGGCCAACGCAAGCGTCAGTCCGGGCGACCGGCCCGACCGACGGACGCTGCTCGCACTGGCCGACCAAGCCTTGGCCGCGGGAGTCTCCTCAACGGCCTCCAGTTTCTACGCCCAGCTGCTCGCCGACCCGAAGCTCAGCGACAAGGATCGCGAACAAGCGGGACTGGGCCTTTCCGCCGCCTTCATCGAACGCACCCGCACGGCCGAAGCCAAGGCAACGGTGAAGTTCCTACCAAAGTCGCCCCGCAAGTCACTCCGCGAAGGGCTCATCGCCCTGCTGGAGAATGACCCCGACGGGGCCCGCGCTTTTTCGCTCGAACTGAACATCGCCGCCCTCCCGCCCCACGAGATCGCCTGGGGCCATGCGCTTCGCTGGATGGTCGCTGGGGCTGAGAGCGACAACCTCAACCTCAACCTCGCGCAAGAAGCTATCGCGCGTACGGCCGTCTCCGAAGAACAGCGTCAGCGCATCGAAGTCCTCGGTTACCGCGCGATGATCGTCGCCGGCAAGGTGGAGCAGCGCACGGTCTCGGCCCTGCGCGAACTGGCCGCTGACGCCAAGGGCACGCCACTCGCTTTTGACTACGCCCGTAATCTCGCGCTGGCACTCGCGCACCTCAAGGATACCAAAGGCGCCGCCCAAGCACTCGCTCAGGCCGGCTCCTTACCCCCCGCGCGCCAAGCGGAGGCCGACCTCCTCGCCGGACTCATCCTCGGAACGGATAATGCCGAAGGGCGCGAACGCCTTAAGGACGCCGCCCGTAATCCCGCCAACGTTGCGATTCGGCTCACGGCTCTGCGCGCGTTGGTCACCGCTGCTGACCCCCGCTCGGAAACAGATCCCGCCAAGCCGATCGATACGAAGGCGATTGCCAACGAAGTAAACGACTTCCTACTCCGTCGGAATCCAGGCCAGCTGTCGTATTACTGCCCACGCGACCTCAAGGTCCTCGATTCCATCCACCTCGCCCGCGCCCAGTTAATGCTCTTCGCTGGCAGCCGCGAAAAGGCCCGCCAAGCCGCCGAAGATTTACTCAAGGACGTCCCCGCCAGCCCGCTCGTCCGTGAAGCTACCCGCACGCTCGCCAT
>CAXNEN010000221.1:0-3297 GCA_964201505.1 Opitutales bacterium | reverse complement strand
AGAAGTTCCTCGAACAGCGGAAGATCTTCCTCTGGGGCGCCGTCGAAGACGCGTCCGCCCGCGACATCGTCGAGAAGCTCCTTTACCTGGACGGCATCGACCCCGGCAAAGAGATCACCTTCTACATCAACACCCCTGGCGGTTCCATCACCTCCGGCATGGCCGTCTATGACACCATCCGTATGATTACCTCCCCCGTGAAGGTCGTCGTCACCGGCATGGCCGCCTCGATGGGCTCCATCCTGCTCCAGGCCCCCAAGGAAAAGGGCAACCGCCTCCTCTTCCCCCATTCTCGCGTGATGATCCACCAGCCGCTCATCATGGGCCGCATCCAGGCCACCGCCGTGGACATCCACATCCAGGCCCAGGAAATGGAACGCCTCCGCTCCGAGCTCAACGAGATCCTCGCTAAGGCCTCGAAGCAGAAGATCGAGAAAGTCACCAAGGACACCGACCGCGACTTCTACATGACCGCCGAGGAGGCCATCGAGTATGGCCTCGCCGACGCGATCGTGAAGAAGCTCTGAGGCCGCCCCACGCACATGGGCATCGGCGACCGGGCCTACATGCGAGATCGTTCCGCCCCGCGCGCGCCGCTTTCCATGACGGCATGGGTCGTCGGCATTCTGGTCGCATTCTTCATCCTTAACCTCATCCAGGAATCCGCGCACGCAGACTTCCTGGGCTGGATGGTGCTCAAAGAAAGCGCCCTGCAGCCATGGCAGTGGGTCACGCACGCGCTCCTGCACGACGGGTTCTGGCATCTGCTCGGCAACGGACTCGTACTCTGGTGGACTGGCGCGACGGTCGAGCAAGAACACGGCCCGGTTAGACTGATCCAGGTTCTCCTCGGCGGCGCACTCCTCGGCGCACTCACCTGGTATCTCACCGGCCTTGGCGGACCCCACGACAGCGCACTCGTCGGCATCTCCGCCGGCGTCTATGCGCTGATGCTCGTCGCGCTGCTCGATAAGCTCGAAAACCAGATTACGCTGCTGCTGTTCTTCTTCCTCCCGGTCACACTCAAGGTACGCTGGCTCCTCATCGTGGTCTCGCTCTTCACGGTGCTCGGCTGGGGCTTCTCGGAATTGCCCGGGCGCCACGAGTGGCAAGGATGGAAAGCCGCTTGGCCAGATGGCATTGCCCACTCGGCCCACTTCGGCGGCCTGATCTTTGGCTGGCTCGCCTGGCGTTACCTCAACCGGACAAATTGGGCGCCCAGTTACGCTCAGGTGCAGGAACCCATGCCAACCGACGCCCCGAGCCCCGCTTTCGAGACCCCGACCGAGGTGAATACCCCATCCCGTCCGCTGACTTCTGCCCAAGCCCGCACGGAAATGGACCGCCTGCTGGATAAGATTTCGGCTGGGGGATTCGGCTCGCTCACCGTCGGCGAGAAACGTAGGCTCGAAGAACTTAGCGCCCGCTTACGCTAAGTTTCCCCACCCCACCCTTTATGCGCCTCAGACTTTTCCTGCTGCCAATCCTTCTGGCCGCGCTGGCCTCCGCCCAGACCGCCGGCTTCACTACCACGCAGTCGATGCAAAACGAGACCCGCGCCACCGCGGCGCTCCTCGAGAAACTCCACATCAGCAAGAAAGACATGGGCTCGATCGACATGAACTCCGTCGTGAAGACCTACTGCGAAAACCTCGATGGCGCGAAGATGTACTTCACCGCTGAAGAAGTGGATGAGTTCGTCAACCGCTACGGCAAGACGCTCGACCTCTACCTGCAGCGTGGCAACCTGACCCCGGCCTTCGAAATCTACGCCCTCTTCAAGAAGAAGGTCAATGAGCGCACGGTCTCGAACCTCGCCGCCCTTGACCAGCCAATCAACCTCACGCAGCCGGGCACTTTCCCGGTCGATCGCAAGAAGGCCGAGTGGCCCGCCAACCAGGAAGCCGCCGACGCCCTCTGGGCCCGCCGCCTCCGCCTCGACATGCTTTCGGAACTCCTCGGCGAAGACCGCACCGGAGCCGCCAAGACCCCGAAGGACCACATGCTCCCTGAAATCACGCCCGAGAAGACCAAGGAAGCCGTCGCCCGCCTGAAGAAGCGCTACGACAAGTCCCGCACTTACCTCAACTTCGACCAGCACGAGGTCGAGGAGCTCTTCCTTAACTCCTACTCGAGTCAGTATGACCCGCACTCGACCTTCTTCTCCCAGCAGTCACTAGAGGAGTTCGAGATCGCGATGCGCAACTCGCTCGTGGGCATCGGGGCGACGCTCTCGGACGAAGACGGGGTCTGCGTCATCAAGGACATCCTCCCCGGTGGCCCGCTCGACCTCTCCCGTCAGGCCAAGTCGGGAGACAAGATTATCGCGGTCGGCCAAGGCACGGGTGGCGAGATGGAAGATATCGTCGGCATGCGCCTCTCGAAGGCCATCAGCCGCATCCGCGGCAAGCAGGGCACGTCCGTCCGCCTGCTTGTCGACATGGCCGCTGGCGGCCGCAAAACGGTCGTCCTCAAACGCGATCAGATTAAGCTCGTTGGCCAGATGGCCTCTGCCAAGGCCTTCGAAGTCCCCAACGGCAATGGCACGCTGCTGCTCGGCGTCATCGACCTCCCTTCGTTCTACGGTAAAAATCCCGACGGCTCTGGCTCGAGCCCCTCGGCTGATATCGAGCAGCTGATCAACAAACTCAAGGCGATGGGCATGAAGGCCCTCATCATGGATCTCCGCAAGAACGGCGGCGGCCTCCTGACCGAGGCGGTCGACATCTCTGGCCTCTTCATCCCGAAGGGTTCCGTCCTCCAGGTCCGCGACAGCCAAGGCCGCTCCGAAGACTACCGCGACGAAGACGAGAAGGTCGTCTGGAATGGCCCGCTTGTCGTCCTGACCTCCAAGCTCTCCGCCTCGGCCTCCGAGATCTTCGCCGGTGCAATGCGCGACCATCGCCGCGCCATCGTCGTCGGCGACACGACCACCCACGGCAAGGGATCAGTGCAGAATATCATCGAGCTGAGCCGCTTTGATAAGAACCTTAAGTCCGCGGTGAAGGTCACCATCCAGAAATGGTACGCCCCCAGCGGTTCTTCGATTCAACTCAAAGGCGTGCCGGCCGACATCGTCGTGCCCTCCGTCTTCTCGGTGCTGCCGGTCTCCGAGTCCGACCTCGATCGTCCCCTGCCTTGGGATTCCGTCACGCCCACGCTCACGAAGGCCGACGAAGGCGATTGGCTGAAGGCCAAGCTTTCCGACAGCCTCATCGCCCAGCTCGCCGCCGGCTCCACCCGCCGCCAGTCCGAGCTCCCAGAATTCCTCACGCTCTCCCGCACGATTGATTGGAC
>CAXNEN010000220.1:0-3312 GCA_964201505.1 Opitutales bacterium | reverse complement strand
GACTACCCTGTACGGGCGAAGTTCCGCTTCAACCCCAGACCTGAGGAAGTGCGGTCAGAAGCCCTTTGCAATCTGCCCGTACACGTCAGTCGAGGCGATTTGGGCAGGCAGGGCGGCTGACGACGGACTGATGAGCACCGGCCAGTCGAGCGGATCCTCGGGAAGGCGACCATGCGAGCCCTTCACGAGCGAGGCGTCCTGCGAGATGACCTTCATGAGCGCCTTGAAGCCGAGCTTCTTCTTCAGCAGGAACCAGGCGACCGCCAGCATCGGAAACTGAATCTTGGGGTCGATGAACAGTTCGACGGGGTCGTAACCGGGCTTACGATGGATGTCCACGCAGCGCGCGAAATCAGGCTCACCCTGTCCTTCTTCCCACCAGTAATACGAGAACCAGCTATGGTCGTCGGCGATGACGACGAAGTCGCCGCTACGCACATGCTTGATACCCACGGCGGCCTGACCATCGGCATCGAGCACCTGCGCGACGCCGGGCGTAGCGAGCAGGACCTTGCGGACTTCCTCGCGGACCGACGAATCGAGGACGACGACGTGCGCGACCTGATGGTCGACGACGGCGAACGCCTTGGAGTTGAAGGTATCGAGGGTGAGGCTGCCATCCTCGGGCTTGAGCTCGAGCCAGCCATGCGTGCGCAGGACCATATTCAGCGGGACGGCACGATCGACGGCGGTGATGGCGTATTCGGAGACGATGAGGACTTCGACGCCGCGGGCTTCGAGGAATTCGGCGAGGTCGCCGACGAGCTTATCGACGTCGCGACGCGCCACGTCACAGCGCGGATCGGCCGGACCAAAGCGCTGAAGGTCGTAATCGAGGTGCGGCAGGTAGACCAGGCTGAGGTCGGGCTGCTCATGCTCTTCAATCCAGCGGGCGCTGTCGGCGATCCACTGCGACGACGGTAGGCCGGCGCGCGGACCCCAGAAAGAGTGGAACGGGAAATCACCGAACTCCCGCTTGAGCAGTTCCTTGAAGCGCTGCGGGTAGCTCGCGATATCGAAAATCTTGCCTCCGTCGGCCTTGTAGACCGGACGCGGCGTGACGGAGATATCGGCCGCGGTACCCATATTGTACCACCAGAAGAGGTTCGCGACCTTGAGCTTGGGATTCTTGGCGTGCAGTTCGTCCCAGACCTTCGGGGCGAGCACGACGCGGTTCGACTGCTTCCAGAACTGCACCTCGCTGAGCGTGCGGTCATACCAGCCGTTGCCGACGATGCCATGCACGCTCGGCTGCTTGCCCGTGAGGTAATCAGATTGCGCGGTACAGGTGACGGCGGGGAACGCGGGTCGGACCTTCGCGACGCTCCCCTTCGCGGCGCGCGCGGCGAGACGTGGCATGACGCCGGAACTCAGATCCCGGGCGGAGAGACCGACGACGTTCAGGACCGCGCGACGCATGGCTGCTGATCCCGTGCACGCAGTTCATCGGCGGCCTTACGGACGACGGCAGAAGCCATCTCGTGGACTTGCGTGGACTTACCAATGGCGGTCGGCAGGACGAGCGTGAGCTGGCCGCCGAGGTGTTCGCGGAATTCTTCGAGGCCAGCCAACATCGGTGCGCCGCCTTCGAGGTGCATCTCGGGCGCGTAGATCTTGAAACCGAGGGCGACGAGTAGGTTGAGGGTGCGTTCGGTCTCTTCCTTGCCGAAGAGTCCGAGCTCGCGGGCGCAGATGAGGTCGAGCGCCAGGCCGACGGCCACGGCCTCACCGTGCGTCAGGCGATGGTTCGTCATCGACTCGAGCTTGTGCGCGGCCCAATGGCCGAGGTCGAGCGGACGGGCGCTACCGAGCTCGAAGGGGTCGCCATTGCCGGCGATGTGACGGGCGTGCAGTTCAGCGGAACGACGGACGGCGCGGCCGATCGCAGGAATATCGCCCGCGGCGAGCAGCCCGGAATCCTTCTCGAGGTTGGCGAAGAAGACCGGGTCCTTAAGGAGCGAGACCTTCACGGCCTCGACGAGTCCATCGCGCAGGCCGCGGGCATCGAGCGAAGCGAGCAGAGCGAGGTCGTTAACGACGGCAGCCGGCACGACGAAGGCGCCGGTGAAATTCTTCTTACCAAAGGTGTTGATGCCGTTTTTCACGCCGACACCGGCATCGCCTTGGCTGAGGGTCGTGGTGGGCATACGGACGAGGCGCACGCCGCGGTGGGCGGTGGCGGCTGCGAAGCCGACGGCGTCGAGGAAAGCGCCGCCACCGATGGCGAGGACGTAGGAGTGGCGGCAGATCTTGTCGGCCTCGATCGCGGCCAGGGCGGCCTTGACGACGGCAGAGTCCTTCTTGGCGGCCTCACCGCCGGTGAGCACGAGGGGGGCGCGGGTGAAGTGTACGCCCATGGCCTTGCCGTAGGCGGCGACTTCAGCGACGAAGTCCGGGCGAGAATTGGCCAAGCCAGCATCGACAATCGGGATGACCTTGGCGCCGGCGAAGAGGTCGGCGAGGACACGGTTACCCGCAGCGAACGCGCCTTCGGTGAAGAAGATGCGGTGGCGGTAGGTTACCGCGAATTCGAGGTCAAGGGAGTCGTCCATAGCCCTGGGGAAGGGTTTATCAGAAAGAGTGAGACGCCTAAGGACAAGCCCAGTTCCCAGAAAACCCGGCCGACCCGCAGAAAATCCCCTGTTTCCTCAGGTTGAGGGAATCTGCTTACGCCAACGC
Source organism: Opitutales bacterium (assembly GCA_964201505.1). GTDB lineage: Bacteria > Verrucomicrobiota > Verrucomicrobiia > Opitutales > UBA953 > UBA953. The sequence goes on along the minus strand of CAXNEN010000220.1, from coordinate 633 downwards.
AGGACGAGGCGCAGGGCGAACGGAGCCATCCCCACGGCGAGGAACAGCAGGCAAGCGGCGTCGAAGAGCGCCTCGGGGTGCACGCCCTTGCGACGAATCAGCACGGAGAGACAGATAAAGGCCAGGTAGCCGTTGGTCATGGCATCAATCAGCGGCATGGACGCCAAGCGATCGGCCACGCGGGCGCCGACGCCGCCCGGCAACGGATGACGACGGTTCGAGCGCACGAGCCACCAGACGTAAACCGCGGACCAGAGCAGCATCCACGGCCAGAAGAAGCCGACCGCCCAGAAGAGCGGGGCCGGCGCGACGAACAGCAGCACCTCGACCCAGCGGCCGGCGCCTCCGCCGGTAGCCTCATGGCGCGCGACAAGGGTGATGGCGTAAGTCAGGAGCCACAGCGCGAACATGTGCGCGAAGATGATCCAGTCCGAATCCGCCAACGGCGGGAAGAAGATGCTTTCGCCGACGACGAGGAAGCCGATGGCGGGGAGCAAGGCACGGCAGAGACCCATCACGGCCGGCGCCCAGCTGACGCCTTTATGCCAGCGGTCGTAGACGATCACGCACATGGCGAGCAGGAGCGCGACGATCGTCACGGAGAGGCGCGTGCCAGCCGGCGCCGCCGCTACG
>CAXNEN010000219.1:0-3334 GCA_964201505.1 Opitutales bacterium | reverse complement strand
GCCTTGGTCGCCTTGAAAACCAGCTGAAGGTTCTCCGCGAAGTTCTGGCGGTTATCCTTGTCGCTCAACTGGAAATAACGGACCTGATGGCCCTGCTTGGTCAGAATTTCCGCCATTCGCCGCATCCCGGCGAAGATCGCAATGACCTTCTGGGCGTGATGCACGACGTAATCCGTTTCGGAGCGGACTTCCATGAACACATACGTCACCGACGCATCCTTCTTGCCGAACCAGGAATGCTCCGGGTTCAGCTGATCGCCGAGGATGAGACGGACGGTGGGAGCCACCCCCGCAGGGAAGGACGAACCCATTGCGACGCAAATCGCCGCCGCCGTTATCGTGCCAGTCGGCGGAGTTCGATGCGGCGGAACCAGACCGGCTGACCTTCCGCCTGGAGGGCGATGTGGCCGTGGGAGAGCAGCAATTCGGCGCCGGCGTCCAGCTGGTCGGTCGCGGGGGAGATATGGTTACGCGGGTCGAGCTGCGGACGTTGGTAGCGGAGCACCTCCACGCCATTGACGCGATGGACGATTTCTTCGTCCCCGCGCACTTCGACCTCGATGGCCACCCATTGCTCGGGCGGGAAGGTCGGCGCCTTCGAGGTGACGATGTGCTGGGTGACCAGCTTGCCGTCCATCTCCAGGTTGGTGCCGGGGGTGCAGACGTTGCCGGTCGGGCGGGCCCCCTTCCCTTCGTCGGCCAGGAATTGGAACTCCAGGCTGGAAGGAAAACCTTGTTCCATCCCCATGCTCTGCGGGGGCTGGGCGTGGAGCATGACGCCGCTATTGAGGTTCACGTACTTCGGGGCGTCGTTCATCATCTTCCCGGCGAAACGATACTCCATCCGTAAGACATAACGCGAATACGCGTGGTTGGTGAAAAGATGCCCATACTGCTGGTCGAACTTCGCATAGCGATCATAGGCCACCTTGATCATGCCGTCCTCGACCCGGAAGGTGTCGGCGTAATTCTCGCCAAGGGGATGTTTGGCGATCTTGGGCGTCCACCCCGACAGGTCCTTGCCATTGAACAAGGCGTGCCACTTTGGCTCCTCCGCGGAGACCAATGTGACGAGACAGGAACCGACCAGGGGCAGGAAGCGGCGCATGCCTATGACTAAGGGGTCAACGGCCTGATTCCAATCCCGGAATCCGCGCGCCCGTTTGCGCGAAAGGCGAATCCGAACACTGAGTCGGCATGCGCGGCGTCAAAAAAGAGAACCTCCCAGCCAAGACCTGCTCGGCTTGCCAGCGCCCCTTCCTCTGGCGCAAGAAGTGGGCCCGTTGCTGGGACGAGGTCCGCTTCTGCAGCGACGCCTGCCGCAAGGGGAGTCCGCGCGGCAAGGCACAAAAAAGCCCGGGGTCTCCGGGCTGATTTTCTGAGCCTCTGGGCCTCTGAGCCTCCGAGCCTCTTTTATCCTTACTTAGGTCCGCCGCTGCGACGGGTGCCGGGGCGACCGAAGGGACGGTAATTACCCTTGGAGGCGCGGAAGCCGCCGTGACGACCACCCTGGGGGCGGCCTTCGCGTTCGCTGTTGTGCGCGCCGGCGCGGGGATCTTGGTGACGCTGGAAATCTTCCGGAGTGCGAGGCGGAGCCTGCTGGGTGTAGTCGAAGCCCTGCAACTTGCCGCAGTGGAGGTGCTTGCCGACAATGCGTTCGAGGCGTCGGAGTTCGCCGAGGTCTTCGCGCGTGACGAAGGTGATGGCGGTACCAGTCGCCAGCGCACGGCCGGTACGGCCGATGCGGTGGACGTAGTCTTCGAGCTGGTCAGGGAAGTCGAAATTGAAGACGTGGGAGATGCCGTCGACGTCGATGCCGCGCGAGGCGATGTCGGTCGCGACGAGCACGCGAACCTCTCCGTTCTTGAAGGCCTGCAGGGCACGCTGACGCTGGCTCTGCGAACGGTTGGCGTGGATGGCGGCACAGCTGATGTCTTCACCCTGGAGCTTGCGGCAGACGCGATCGGCACCATGTTTGGTCCGCGCAAAGACGAGCACGCACTTAAGGGCTTCGTCCTTAAGGAGGTGGTGCAGCATGACCTGCTTGAGGGCACCCGGGCACTCGTAGAGCAACTGGGTGACGGTCTCGGCCGGGGAAGTACGACGGCCGACCTCAATCATTTGCGGGTCGCGCTGATACTGCTTCGTAAGGGTCTCGATCTCGCGGGAGAGCGTGGCGGAGAACATCAGGGTCTGGCGATCCTTGGGCAACGCGCGGACGATGGTGTTGATCGCAGGGAGGAAGCCCATGTCCAGCATGCGGTCGGCTTCGTCGAGGACGAGGTACTCGATGGCGGAGAAGTCACCATGGCCCTGGCCGCCGAGATCGAGGAGACGACCCGGGGTGGCGATGAGGAAGTCGCAGCCACGGCGGAGGGCGGCGATCTGGGGGCGTTCGGAGACGCCTCCGTAGCAGGTGGCGACGGTCGCGCCGGCATAACGGGAATAAGCGGCGACGTTCTCGGCGATTTGGACGACCAGTTCGCGGGTCGGGGCCAGAATCAGGCAGCGGACGCGACCCTGGTGGGCGCCGGACTTCGTGCGGACCAAGCGAGTGAGCAGCGGAAGGGTGAAAGCGGCGGTCTTGCCGGTGCCCGTCTGGGCCACGCCGATGACGTCCTTACCCTCGATGATGACCGGAATAGAAGCCTTCTGGATAGGCGTCGGTTCCGTGTAGCCCTGATCGGCCACGGCTTTGAGGATGGAGGCGTCGAGGCCTAAGGATGCAAACGGCATTTGCGCAAAGTGAGTAGAGGAATTGGAAAGGGCGAGAAGAATAGGGGGATAACGGGCATATGGTGGTAGCGGTTGGCGGTTAGCGGTTAGGCCACCAAACACCTGCCAAAAGGACTGGTAATCAGGTCGGGAATCAGGTTCGGACTCATCCAACCGCCAACCGCTAACCGCCACCACCTTCGCTGGGACTGCGTCCCAGCATTGCACTCTACCCTGCTACGCATAGTAAACCCTCACCCACCAACAGCATGACGACCAAGCAACCTGACGTCTGGAGCTCCAAATTAGGTGTCATCATGGCCGTCGCCGGCAGCGCCGTCGGACTAGGCAACTTCCTCCGCTTCCCCGGCCTCGTCGCCGACAAGGAGACTGGGGGCGGCGCCTTCCTGATCGCCTACTTCATCTCGCTCCTGATTGTCGGCCTGCCGATCTGCTGGGTCGAGTGGACCCTCGGACGTTTCGGCGGCACGCAGGGTTATAACTCCTCCCCGGGCATCTTCCACGCCATCCTCAAGAAGCCCTGGGGCAAATACGTTGGACTGCTCGGCTTCATTATCCCCGTCGGCGTCTACTTCTATTACGTCGTCATCGAGTCGTG
>CAXNEN010000218.1:0-3400 GCA_964201505.1 Opitutales bacterium | reverse complement strand
CCCCCAGCCAATCATCCGGTTCCCCTATGCTGCCCCCTTTGAGCGCGGTGTCTCCCCTTGTCCCCGTGTCACCTTGCCCACGTGCCCCCTCGCGCAAGCGCTTGTCCCCTTGCCCACGTGCCCCCTCTCATCGCCGCCTTACTTGCCTGCGGCGATGAGTTCCCATCCCTTCCGATACTCCTTCGTGAGCAATGTCTCAGCCTCTGGCTTGTTCGGGAACTTCATAGCCACGGCATCCCATTCGAGTTTCACGCCCGAGAACCTCGAGGCGACATTGCCGAGCTGCACGGCTTCAGTCAGCGGACCGGCGTAAGCGAAATTATCCGTGGTCTCATGTCCTTGGGTGATCGCATCGACCCAAGCATGATAGTGGCTGGAGCCTTCGACGAAGTCCGGGAGATCAATCGCGACCTTATCGGTGGGCTTAACCTGGGCGCGCGCCCGACGGGCGAGGTCACCGGGGTTGAGGTTCTTGCCGAACTTCTCTTCGGGATAAAGCGACGGCATGGCGACGTGCGGCAACATCATGACGCCGTGTTCGCCGATGAAGATCGAACCGGCGGCGGACAAGGTCTTGTCGGGCGGGAGCAGTGCGAGGGTGGCGTCCGGCAGGCGGCCGCCGTCGTACCAGGTGACGGAGAGGGTATTGCCCTTGGTGTACTCGGTGCCGGGGAAGACCCACTCGATAGTCTGCTGCGCGCACCAGGTCTGCGCATTGGCGCCGACGCTGTCCGCCTTGACGCTGAGGGGCGCACCGAGCTTGAGCGCGGTGAAGACGGGATCCAGCAGGTGGCAACCGAAGTCGCCCATGGTGCCGCTACCGAAGTCCACCCAGTCGCGCCATTTGAAAGGATGATAGACGTCCGGCGCGAACTCGCGGGAGGGCGCCGTGCCGAGCCAGAGGTCCCAGTTCACGCCAGCGGGGACAGGGCCAGAGGCGGGCGCGGCGGTCATGCCGGTGTACGCGTTACCTCTGTTCGGATGCCAGGTATGCACGGCGAGGACCTTGCCGATGCGCCCGGTCTGGATGAGCTTCACGCCAGTGCGATACTCCTTCGCGGAATGGATCTGGTTGCCCATCTGGGTGCGTACCTTCGATTTCGCGGCCTGCAGACGCAGCTGCCGGGCTTCCCATGCGGTGTGGGTGAGCGGCTTCTGGCAGTAGACATGCTTGCCCATGCGCATGGCGACCATGGTCGGCAAGGCGTGCATGTGGTCAGGGGTCGAGACGGTCACGGCATCAAAGCCGTCGCCGAGCTTACTGAACATCTCTCGCCAATCCGCGAAGTGGGTCACTCCCGGGTGGCGTTGGTCGATCTTGGCGAAACGTCCGGCATCGATATCGCAGAAGCCCACGAAACGGGCCTTGGGGTGCGAGGCGCATTCGTTGATATCGGATTCACCTTTGCCATCGACGCCGACCGCGGCGATCTGGACCTGCGAGTTCAGGTTGCGGGCTCGAACAATCGCCGGGAAGGCGAGGGTCGCGAGCGCAGCGGTGCGCAGGAAGTTTCGACGAGATAGGGTCATGGCTGGGGTGGGGTGGGTTGATTTAGAAACTCTACGGGCGCTACGCAACTCACCGATATGACCTATATCTACTGTAAGTGTGTCCAAATCCGCCGCCTGGTAGGGATGCGATGACATCGCATCCGCTGGGACAAAATCATTCTCAGATCCAAGGTCTCGGCCCTCAGGTATCTGGTTCAGGTGTTCAGCACCAGGTACAGGTTTAGGACCCGCACCCGTACCCGTACCCGAACCCGACAACCCGTACCTGATACCCGACTGCCGAGACCTGAGACCCGAAGATGTCTCTCCCGCCACCTGCCACCCGAAACGCTGCCTCTCCCTATACTCAATACTCTATACTCGGTACTCTCGTATCTCACTTTTGCACCTTTGCACAGGAGCTCCGCTCCGATTTGCACCTTTGCACTGCCTCTCGCTGATCAACCGAGCCTCTGAGCCTCTGAGTCTCCGAGCCTCTAATGCTATCGTGACTCCGCCGCGTTGCCTCCCTTGTCAACGTGTCAACTTGCCCACGTGTCCCCTCGCGCTTGAGCTTCGCTCAGCGCGCGTACGCCTCGCTCGCCGCCTTCTGGAACTCGCGACGGATATCACTCTGATCCCCGTTCTTCAAATCAGTACGCTGGATGAGCAGGACGTAAGCGCGCTTCTTGACGGGATCAATCCACGCCTGGGTACCGAAGGCACCGCCGTGGCCATAGGTTCCGGCGCTCAGGCTTTCGGTGGCGTCCTGAGGCGCGTGCACGATATGGAAACCGAGGCCCATGTGCATACCGGGAGCGAAGCTGACCTTGGCGAGGTCGCCAAGCTGGTTACTGGTCATCTGCTTCAAGGTTGCGGCCTTGAGGGTTCGCTTCCCGTCGAGTTGGCCTTCGTTGAGGAGCATCTGATAGAGCTTACCGAGATCCTTGGCGCAGGAATACAGGCCGCCGGAAGCCATCGCCGTCCGCTTCTGGTCATGCAGGGGTTCGCTGAAGCGGCTGTTCTTGGCTTCGACGAGTTCGCCGCTGTCCTTGCTCTTGCTGTAAGGCTTGGCGAGGACGTCGAGGTGATCCGGGCTGGGCCAGAAGGTCGTGTTCGTCATGCCGAGGGGTTCGAACAGGCGTTCCTCCATGAAGTCGGCGAAGGGCTTGCCGCTGGCGACCTCGATGATGCGCCCAAGGAGATTGATGGCGTTGTTGTTATAAGTCCACTGGCTGCCGGGCTCATTCACGAGCGGCTTCTTGGCGTAAGCGACACACATCTCAGATATGGGCAGGGTGTCGACCGGCGTGTTCGCGGGGGTGGCGGTCGTGGTATCGATCCCGCTGGTGTGCGTGAGGAGATCCTTGACGGTGACGACGCGCTTCGGTGCGACCAAGCCCTGCGCGGTCTTGAGTTGGATGCCTTTGAATTCCGGGACGAATTTCTCGAGCGGATCGTCGAGCTTCACTTTGCCTTCTTCGACGAGCATCATGACGCCCATCGCGGTCATGGGCTTAGTCATCGAAGCGATCCAGAACATCGAGTCCTTGCTCATCGAGCGCTTCTTGGCGACGTCCGCCAAGCCGAAGGCTTCGATGGCGATGATGCCGTCCGGACCAACCACCGCGGTGACCGCGCCGGTGATCACGTCGCTGTCGACGAAGTGCTGCAGCGCGAACGCCGTGACGGCATTCTCGTTGTCGGGCATCGGCTTGTCCGGCTTGCAGCCAGTCAGGAGAAGGAGGCCAAGAATAAGACTCAAGAAGCGCATGAGGGATTGATATCTTTTCATGCGTCCGCCCCCAAGCCGAAAAGTCGGAAGATGGCGATAGGGTGTCGGCTTTGTGGCTGGAATGCTCTCAGTGTGTCCCCTTTTCGTCTTTTGATGACGCATGTGTGACGGATT
>CAXNEN010000217.1:0-3402 GCA_964201505.1 Opitutales bacterium | reverse complement strand
TGCCGCCGCCAACCAGAACGCGGAGAAGAGCCTGGCTGACGAACGCCTCGCCGCCGAAGCCAAGCTGGCCGATGCCAACAAGGCCCTCACTGCCGCCAAGGCCGATGCCGAAGCCAAAGTCGCCGAAGCCAACAAGGTCGCCGAGGCCGCCAAGGCCAAGACCGAAGCCCTAAAGTACTCCGAGTTTAGCTCCCGCTACGCACTCCTCGAAAGCCGCCGACGCGCGAAATCCATCACGGAGGAACAATACAAGGCCTCCCTGTCCGAGCTCCGCAAGGAACTCGCTCTCTGAGCCGGACTTCGTTCCGCCTCGAAAAGCCCGGCCGCAAAGCCGGGCTTTTTTGTTGGAAGGAAAGCCGCGCTCCGCACTTTAACGTGCCTATGTCGGACCCGCTCTCCCGCACGCCTCTCTTCGCCCTGCACGTTGAACTCGGCGGCCGCATCGTTCCCTTCGCCGGCTGGGAGATGCCGGTGCAATACACAGGCATCATCGAGGAACACATGGCGGTCCGCCAGACGGCCGGCCTCTTCGACGTCTCCCACATGGGCGAAGCCCGCGTGCGCGGCCGCGACGCCGCGAAGTTCCTCGACGGTATCATGACCAACGAGATGGCCACGATCAAGGTGGGCATGGCCCGCTACACGGTGATGTGCCAGCCCGACGGCGGCTGCGTCGACGACCTGATCGTCTACCGTCTCGCGGAAGAAGAATTCCTAATCTGCCTCAACGCCTCCAACGCGCCGAAGGACCTCGCCTGGATGCGCGCGCACATGGGCTCCCATCAGGTCGAAGTGCTCGACGAATGCGCCGTCTGGGCCCAACTCGCGCTCCAAGGCCCGCGCGCCGAACAAATCCTCGCACTCGTCACGACCACTCCGCTCGCCTCAATCAAGCGCTTCGGCTTCGTGCTCGGCGAATGCGCCGGCGCCACGGGCTGCATGATCTCCCGCACGGGCTACACGGGCTCACCCGGCTTCGAGCTCTACCTGCCCGCGGCCTCCGCGGAAAAGGTCGCCCGCGCGCTCCTCGCCGCCGGCAAGCCCCACGGCCTCGTTCCGGCCGGCCTCGGCGCCCGCGACTCGCTCCGCCTCGAAGCGAACTACCCGCTCTACGGTCACGAAATCTCGGAACGCATCTCACCCATTCAGGCCGGCCTCGGCTGGACGGTGAAGTTCGCGAAGCCCGACTTCATTGGCCGCGAAGCGCTCCATCGCCAAGCCCAAGGCGGCCCGTCCTCCTCGGTGGTACTCTTCTCGCTCGATGATCGCCGCATCGCCCGCCAAGGCGCGGTGGTCTTCTCCGGCGAGACGCCCGTCGGCGAAGTGCTCTCGGGCACGCAATCCCCGGTCCTGGGCAAGCCGATCGGCACGGCCCTCGTTGCCGCCGGCCACGCGGCCTCCGCCACGCTGACGGTCGATATCCGCGGCAACCGCATCCCGCTCCGCCTCGCGACCGAGCCTTTCGTGAAGTGAAGGGTTGAAATAATCTCCGCCTACTTTACCCAGAAGCCATGAGCAACGTCCCTGCCGACCTCCATTACACCAAGGACCACGAGTGGATCAAGGTCGCCGCTGACGGCACCGCGGTCATCGGCATCACCGACCACGCGCAGGCCGCGCTGGGCGACGTGACGTTCGTCGACCTCCCGAAGGTCGGCGCGTCCTTCAACCATGGCGACGTCTTCGGCACGGTGGAATCCGTCAAGGCCGCCTCCGACCTCTATAGCCCGATCTCCTGCGAAATCGTCGAGGCTAACTCGGGCTTGAACAATTCCCCTGACCTGGTGAACCGCGAACCGTACGGCGGCGCCTGGATGATTAAGGTGAAGGTGAAGAATCCAGCCGAACTCGCCAGCCTCCTCGACGCCGCTGGCTACGCCGCGACGCTCTGAGCGCGCGCCCGCCCTTGCTCTGCGCAGCTTTTGGCCCACAGTGACGGGCCGATGTCCTTCGCCGAAGTCCATGCCACCCATCCCTGGGACGATGTCCTCGGGTCCGTCGCGGCTAAGACCGACGCCGATGTACTCCGCGCGCTCAGCCGCGCGGAAGCGGAAGCGGCCGACCTGGAAGACTTCAAGGCACTGATCTCGCCGGCCGCCGCCCCACACTTGGAGCGCATGGCTCGCCTGAGCCACGAACGCACGCTCCGCCGCTACGGCCGCACGATGCAGCTCTTCGCGCCCGCCTACCTTTCCAACGAGTGCCAAAACATTTGCACCTACTGCGGCTTCTCGGCCAGCAATAAGGTCCCGCGCCGCACGCTCAACCCGGGCGAGATTCTCCGCGAAGCGGGCGCCCTCAAGAAACTAGGCTTCGACCACCTGCTCATCCTGACGGGCGAATCCAACAAGGTGGAAGTCCCCTACTTCGTCCAGGCCCTCGACCTGCTCCGCCCGCACTTCTCGTCGCTTTCGATGGAAGTACAGCCGATGGAGACCGCCGAATACGCCGTGCTCCGTCGCCACGGGCTCAACGCGGTGCTGGTCTACCAGGAGACCTATCACCGCGAGACCTATCACGTCCACCACCCGAAGGGACGGAAATCCGACTTCGCCTACCGCCTCGACGCCCCTGACCGCGTGGGCGCCGCCGGCGTCCACAAGATCGGCCTCGGCGCGCTCTTCGGCCTCGAGGACTGGCGCGCGGAATGTTTCTTCACCGCCCTCCACCTCCGCTGGCTCGAGCGCAAACACTGGCAGAGCCGCTTCAGCGTCTCGTTCCCGCGCATCCGTCCGCACGAAGGCGAATTGCAGCCGAAGGTCGAGATGACCGACCGCGACCTGGTCCAAGCGATCTGCGCCTTCCGCCTGCTGAGCTCCGAAGTCGAGCTGACGCTGAGCACCCGCGAGAGCCGCAAGTTCCGCGATCACGCCTGCCGCGTGGGCGTGACGGCGATGAGCGCGGGCTCGCACACGAATCCAGGCGGTTACGCCGAAGGCCGTGAAGCCTCACTCGAGCAGTTCGCGATTGAGGACGACCGCTCGCCCGACGAAGTCGCCGCGATGCTCCGTTCCCACGGTTATGAAACCGTCTGGAAAGACTGGGATCCTTCCTACGACCGCCCAGTCGCCCACGTCTGATGAGCCCTCTCCGCGTCTGGATCAATCACGAGCAAGCCCCGGCCTGTAAGCCCGGCGCCTTTGTGAAGCTATCGGCCGACGAATCCGCCCACGTGGTCCGCAGCCTCCGCGCCCGCCGCGGTGACGCGGTCGTACTCCTCGACGGCGAAGGCCTGGTGGTCGAAGGCAAGCTGGCTTCCGCTGACGGCGACGGCGCAATGGTCGAAGTGATCCGCGCCCGCGTGGCCGATCCGCTTTCGCCGGCAATCTTTGTCGCCCAAGGGATGCCGAAGGGCGGCACGATGGACGACCTGGTCCGCTCCTGCTGCGAAGCCGGCGCCGC
>CAXNEN010000216.1:0-3413 GCA_964201505.1 Opitutales bacterium | reverse complement strand
CGCCCCCCATTTCTCCTTGCCCTCGGCCCTGCTCCTCTTACTTCCAAACCTCCCATGACCACCGAAGGTAAGCTCAAGCGCTCCCGCAATCCCCTCGACTTCGATTTCACCGAACCCGAGGCCCTGACGCGCTACGTCACCGAGACGGGCAAAATCCTGCCCCGCAAGCTGACCGGCCTCACCGCCCGCCAGCAGCGTCATATTGCCAAGGCCGTTAAGCGCGCCCGCAATATGATCACGATGAAGTAATCGTCCTCGCGCCGACTTTTCCGGGCCGCCTTTTCCGGCGGCCTTTTTGTTGCTGGTCTGGGAGGTTGCCCCCGACGGCGTCCCGAGGTAAATCGAACGGGACTCCTGTCGCCCGTCCCGTAAAGTCCCGTCTCCCTTGTCTCCGCTCGCCTCCAGTTTCCTGACCTCCGCTCCCACCGACCTCGCTCGTGCGGCTGAACTTCTGCGTCAGGGCGCCTGCGTGGCCCTACCGACCGAGACGGTCTATGGTCTCGCCGTCGATGCGACTAATCCCGCGGCACTCGCCGAGGTCTTCGCGATCAAGGGCCGACCGCTCCTCGATCCGCTCATCGTCCACGTCCTCGACCAAGCCGCGTTGGCCGAGGTCGCCGAGCCGGATCCGCGTCTCACGAAGTTGGCCCACCTCTGGCCGGGCCCGCTGACGGTGGTGCTGCGTCGTAAGTCGGTTGTACCTGATCTCGTTACCGCCGGCAAAGATACCGTGGCCGTCCGTATTCCCGCTCACCCACTTTTCCGCGAGGTGCTCCGTCTCGTGGGTCGTCCGCTGGCGGCGCCGAGCGCTAATCCTTTCGGCTACGTGAGCCCGACGAAGGCCGCGCACGTGCGCGATTCCCTCGGTGAACGCTGCCCGTGGATTGTCGACGGCGGCGCCTGCGCCCATGGAGTCGAATCCACTATCCTCGACCTTTCCGTCCCCGGCCGTGCCCGCCTGCTCCGCCCAGGACCTATCCCGCTCGAGAAGTTACGTGAACTGCTCGGCGAAGTGGAAGTGGTCACGCGCGCCGCGAGCCAGCAAGTGGCCCAGGACGCACCAGGCATGTTGGAGCGTCATTACAGCCCCGCCACCCGCGTGGCCCTTTTCCCGAACGGCACGCTGCCAGTCATCGCCAATCTGCGCTCAGCGGTGCTCTTCATGGGTCGCCGCACCTCGCCGCCCGGCAGCGCCGATGTGTTCCTGCTTTCCGAAAGCGGCTCGACCGAGGAAGCCGCCCGTAATCTCTTCGACCTGCTCCGCCGGCTTGACGGGCGTGGCTATGAGACGATTCACGCCGAGCTCGCCCCGCCCGCCGGCATCGGCGCAGCCTATAATGATCGCCTGACCCGCGCCGCCGCCCGGTGATGCAGAACCTGCTCGATACGCTAAAGAAAGCCGCGGAATTCCTCGCCCGCAAAGGCTTGGAAAAACCGCGCATGGAAGCCGAGCACCTTTTCGCCGCTGGTCTGGGCCTGAAACGACTCGATCTCTATCTGCAGTTCGAACGTCTGCTCAATGACGAGGAAGTGAAGCATCTGCGCGACCTGACGGTCCGCCGCGGCAATCGCGAGCCGCTCCAACACATCGTCGGCAAGGTAGAGTTCCGCGACCTCATCCTGAAGTCCGATAAGCGTGCACTGATCCCGCGTCCGGAGACCGAAGAATTCATCGACCTCGTGCTCGGCCTATTTCCGGAAGATCAGGCCATCCGCGTGCTCGACCTCGGTACGGGTTCGGGCGCCATCGCGCTGGCCCTCGCTTCTGAACGTCCGCGCTGGAAAGTAGACGCCGTCGACCTTTCGATCGACGCCCTCGCGCTCGCCCGTGAGAACGCCGCGCAGTGCAACCTGACGGAGCGCGTCAACTTCGCGGAGTCCGACTGGTTTGCGGCCGTCACCGACGCGTACGACCTGATTGTCTCGAATCCTCCTTACCTCACCGAAGCCGAGGTCGCCGAAGCCGATCCGGAAGTCCGCGAGTTCGATCCGAAGTCCGCGCTCATCGCTCCTGAAGAAGGCCTCGCCGACCTTCGCCGCATCCTGACCGATGCCCCCAAGTTCCTGCGTGCCGGCGGCTGGCTCTTTTGCGAGACCGGTATCGACCAGCATGCCGCGCTGGCGGAGCTGTCCGCCCAGCTCGGTTACGCCGAGTCCGCCGGTCTGCCTGACATGAGCGGTCGCCCGCGTTTCTGGAAAGCGATGAAAGCGTAACTGCCTGGCCCTAGCCCCGGCCCTAGCCCAAGTCCTGGGCGCAGCCCTCCTTTCTTGCCCTAAGGCGTCCCTTACCTCTTTACTGACCTTATGTCCCAGCAGCCCGCCGCCAAACCGAAGACCGCCATCACCCCGACCCGCCAGGATGATTATCCTGAGTGGTACCTCCAGGTGATCAAGCATGCCGACCTGGCCGAAAACAGCCCGGTCCGCGGTTGCATGGTGATCAAGCCGTGGGGTTACGCTCTCTGGGAGAACATCCACCGTGACCTCGACGAGAAGTTCAAGGAGACGGGCCACGTGAACGCCTACTTCCCGCTCTTCATCCCGGTCAGCTACATCCAGAAGGAAGCCGCTCACGTTGATGGTTTCGCCAAGGAATGCGCCGTCGTCACCCACTCGCGTCTCGAGATGGGCCCCGATGGTAAGCTCATCCCCGCCGGCGAGCTCGAGGAACCGCTCATCGTCCGCCCGACTTCCGAGACCATCATCGGCGAAACTTACTCCAAGTGGGTCCAGTCCTACCGCGATCTCCCGATCCTGATCAACCAGTGGGCCAACGTCGTCCGCTGGGAGATGCGCACGCGCCTCTTCCTCCGCACCGCCGAGTTCCTCTGGCAGGAAGGCCACACGGTCCACGCGACCGAGGCCGAAGCCGTCGAGGAGACCAACAAGATGCTCGAGGTGTATGCCGACTTTGCCGAGAACCACATGGCGATGCCGGTCATCAAGGGCCGCAAGACCGAAGGCGAACGCTTCCCCGGCGCGGTCGACACGCTCTGCATCGAATCGATGATGCAGGATCGCAAGGCACTCCAGGCCGGCACGTCCCACTACCTCGGCCAGAATTTCTCCAAGTCCTGCAACATCCAGTTCCAGGACGAGAAGGGCACGCAGCAGTTCGCGCACACGACCTCGTGGGGCGTGTCCACCCGCCTCATCGGTGGCATGATCATGACGCACTCCGACGACGACGGCTTCGTGGCTCCGCCCCGCCTCGCCCCGCAGCACGTGGTGATCTGCCCGATCTACAAGGACGATGCCACCAAGGCCGACATCCTTGCCTATTGCCAGTCGCTCCAGAAGGAACTGTCCACCCAGCGCTTCCATGACCGTAAGGTCGTCGTGACCGTCGACAACCGCGACATCCGCGGCGGCGACAAGGCTTGGGGTTGGATCAAGAAGGGCGTCCCCCTGCG
>CAXNEN010000215.1:0-3414 GCA_964201505.1 Opitutales bacterium | reverse complement strand
TGGCGGGAATCGTGAAGATGTCCTCGAGGTAGAGCTGCAGCGGATCCGAGGCCTTCTCGCCAACCTTGAAGGCAGGCGTCGGGACCGTCGGGGTGAGCAATACATCGACGCCGGCGAGGGCGGCGAGGTATTCAGAGCGGATTTTCGCACGGGCGCGGAGAGCGCGGACGTAATAGGCATCGGCGTAACCGGCGCTGAGTACGAACGTACCGAGAAGGATGCGGCGCTTCACTTCAGGACCGAAGCCTTCGGAGCGGCTGGCGGTCATCATTTCGACCGGCGTGCCGGCGGAAGCAGACCGATGACCATAACGGACGCCGTCATAGCGGCCGAGATTCGAGGAAGCCTCGGCGGTCGCGACGACGTAATAGGTCGGCACCGCGAGATCCGCGGAGGGCAGTTCGACCTCAGAGATTGCGCAACCCTGGGCGCGGTAGAAATCGACCGCAGCGTTGACCGCGGCGGCGACTTCGGGAGCGACACCCTTGCCGAGGAAACCTTTCGGGATGCCGATGCGGAGTTTCTTGGCGTCACCGGCCGGCGTGAGCGCGCGGTCGGACGGGCCAAAGCAGGTCATGTCACGCGCGTCGGCCGAGGACAGCGCATTAAGGAGGAGTTCGCAGTCTTCGATGCTGCGGGCCATCGGGCCGATCTGGTCGAGTGACGAAGCGAAGGCCACTAGGCCGAAGCGGGAGATGAGTCCGTAGGTAGGCTTCAGCCCGACTACGCCGCAATGCGAGGCGGGCTGGCGGATCGAGCCGCCGGTGTCTGAACCGAGCGAGAGCGGCACCAGACCGGCCGCGAGGGCCGCGGCGCTGCCACCAGAAGAACCGCCCGGGATACGGCCGAGGTCCCAAGGATTGAACGTCTTACGAATCGCCGAGTTCTCCGTGGAGGAGCCCATCGCGAACTCGTCCATGTTCAGACGCCCGTAAAGGATTGCGCCGGCGGCACGGAGGCGTTCGGCGACGTGCGAGTCGTAAGGCGAGACCAACGGCGCGAGCATCTTGCTGGAGCAGGTGAGCGGCTGGCCTTTCACCGCGATGTTATCCTTGATCGCGACCGGGATGCCTTCGAGCGGTCCCCTGCCCTGCCCGGCCTTACGGCGAGCATCGGAGGCGTCGGCCTGCGCAAACACGTCGGCCTGGTCGAGATGCGTGAAGGCGCCGACCGTTTCGTTCAAAGCCTTGTAGCGAGCGATGAGAGCTTCGCAGAGGGCGCGGGACGTGAACGTTCCGGCTGCGAGGCGGTGGCCGAGCTCGGCGGCGGAAAGCGTATGGAGTGCGTCGGCCATGGCTTACGATTCATCGTCCACGACGCGCGGGACGGAGATCTGCCCGTCGCGCGAGGCGGGAGCGATACGGGTGACGGCATCGGCGCCGAGGACCGGACCTGGCTCATCGGAGCGGAGCGCGGATTCGTCGACGACACGGGCGTCGTCGATCGTCGCGGGCAGGTCGGCGTCAGCGAGCGCCTGGAAGTGACCCAGGATTTGATTGAGCTGCGACGAGTAGAGCGTCTTCTCCTCGGCCGTGAGGCTGAGGCGGGCGAGCTTCGCGAGGTGATCGATGTCGAAACCTTCGGCCATAGTCATCAGCGGCGGACGGTCCAGCCAGCGCCCTTCTCGAGCGTCGCGATGACCACGCCGAGGGCTTGATTGGTTTCTTCGTCCGTGAGCGTGCGGGCGGCGTGGCGCCAGTGGATCTCGAAGGCGAGGCTACGGTGCCCTTCGGGCAGGCCTGGGCCCGTGAAGACGTCGAAGCAGTTAACCGACTCCAGCGCGAACTCCTTGCCAGCGGCCTTGGAAGCACCTTGGCGGACGCGGCTCTCGACTTCGGCGGCGGCGACGTCGACCGGGACGATGACCGCGACGTCCTTCGTGACGGGCGGGAAAGAGGAAAACGCTTCGAAGCGGGGAATCCTGCGGGCTTCGGCGAAGGCCGAGCGCGGGAAGCAGACTTCGCCGGCGATGACGGAGCTCTTCAGGCCGAGGGAACGCGTCCAGCGGAGGTCAAGGACGCCGCAGGCGCCTTCCGCAGCACGGCCACGATCGACGAGGGCGGCGGCATGGTCGGCCTGCCAGAGACCGCCCGTGGCGGCAGCGAACGAGAGGCGGACCGAGGCAACGCCAGCGAGCGCGGCGGTATCCTGCAGAAGGCGCTTCGCACGCAGAGCGTCGAAGGCCTCGCGGGACTTCCAAGAACGCGTCACCGGTTCAGCGACGATTGCGAAGGCGACCGAGATGAATTCGCGCACGGTACCGTCAGTCTGCGGACGGAAGACCGTACCGACTTCAAAGAGACCATACGGATCGGCGTGCACCGAGAGATTGAGCGCGAGCGCTCCCGCGAGACCAGGGATGAGCGACGCACGGAGGTGCGTCTGTTCGGCCGTCAGCGGGTTATCCATTGCGACCAAGGCGGCCTTGTCGGCGCCGAGCGTACGTTCGAGTTCCGCGGCGTCGCGGAGCGAGTAGTGGCAGCACTCCGTGAAGCCGGCGCCCACGAGGCGGGCCGAGACTTCGCGGGTGAAGACGGACGTTAGCGCATCTTCGTCGCCCGGGAGCGGAGCGATCGGACGGCCGGCGGGGACCTTATCGGTGCCGTGGATGCGGATGAATTCTTCGACTAAGTCGATGGGACGGGTCACGTCGGAACGGAACGAAGGCACCAGCACCGAGAAACCATTGGCGGAAGCCTTCACCGTGAAACCAAGACGAGCGAAGGCCGCGGAGACATCGGCGTCAGCGATCGGCGTGCCTAGCTTTGCGGCGACGTAACCAGCGGGCAGTTCGATGGTCACATCAGCGCGCGGGGGCTTACCGACGGCGACGGCGGGACCGGCCACCTGGGCGCCGGCGAGTTCGATGAGGAGATCCGTGGCGAGGCGCGAGGCGAGCTCGACGCCAGCCGGATCCACATCACGGGCGAAGCGATGGGAAGAGTCGGTCGACACGCCGATGCGGCGGGCGACGCGGCGGATTTCGCCGGGGCGGAACCACGCGGCTTCGAGGAGGATTTCGGTCGTCGAATCGGTCACACCGGAATCGACGCCACCCATCACACCGGCGACGACGAGCGGGCGCTGGGCGTCGGCGATGACGCAGACGCCGGTCTCGAGCTTCACCTTTTTGCCGTCGAGCAGGACGATCTCTTCGCCTTCGCGGGCCGGGCGGGCTTCGATGCCTTCGGAAATTTTCTTCGCATCGAACGCATGGAGCGGCTGGCCCAGTTCGAGCAGCACCCAATTTGTGATATCGACCACATTGTTGATCGGACGGAGGCCAGCGGCCTCGAGGTCACGGCGGAGCCATGCGGGGCTCGGACCGACCTTCACGTTCTTCAGCGTGCGGAGCGTGTAGTAAGGGCAGAACTCCGAGGACGAGCGGACGAACTTCACCGCATCGGCGGCGGA
>CAXNEN010000214.1:0-3424 GCA_964201505.1 Opitutales bacterium | reverse complement strand
ACGACTTCCTTTACGTGGCGGCTCTCGGTCGAGGTGAACGCCTTGGTGAACTCGGGAATGAGCGCACCAGCGAGCGTGCCGAGCGAGATGATCGTGGACAGCACCCACCAAAGTCCGCCGCTCTGGTCGGCGAGGAGGAAGTAGCTGGCTAGGTAGGTGATCGCGATTGAGACCACCGAGCTGATCCAGACGAGGTTCGTCAGCGGCTGCTCGAGGTTGAAGTCCTTGGACTGGCCCCAGACGGCTCGGCTCACGGCGTCGTTGATCCAGTAGCTAAGCAGAGAGGTGATCACCATCAGGATGCGCATGGCGAAGAGCCAGATGATGAGGGTCGCACACAGCGCGGGATTGGCGGCTAGGGCCAGCGCGAGGAACGCGATGAGCGCCACGCCAGTAACGCCGTAGGTCTCGAAGCCATCCGCGGTCGGACCGACGGAATCACCCGCGTTGTCGCCAGTGCAGTCGGCGATGACGCCGGGGTTGCGGGGATCGTCCTCCGGCAGTTTGAATTCGATCTTCATCAGGTCGGCACCGATGTCCGCGATCTTGGTGAAAATGCCACCGCAAATACGGAGGGCGGAGGCGCCCAGAGATTCGCCGATGGCGAAGCCGATGAAGCAGGGCCCAGCGAGATCCTTGGGGAGGAACAGGAGGATCCCGATCATGAAGAAGAGCTCGATCGCGACGAGCAGGAGGCCCACGCTCATGCCGGACTTGAGCGGGATGAGCAACGTGGCGAGTGGATTGCCGCGCAGGGCGGAGAAGGCGGCGCGCGAATTGGCGACGGTGTTGATACGGATGCCGAACCAAGCGACGCCGTAGCTGCCAAGGATACCGAGAACCGAAGCTGCGAGGATCACCGCGACAGAGAAGGCGTCCTTGTGCTCGAGACCGGCGAAGTAATAGGTCATGCAGCCAGCGATGAGCACCCAGAGGCCAGCAAGGAATTTGCCCTGCTGCCAGAGGTAGGTCTTACACGTCTCCCAGATGATATCGGAGACGTCCGACATAGAGCGGTGGACGGGGAGCGCGCGCGTCTGCAGGTACTGCCACCAGCCGTAGGCGGTCGCGAGGGCGCAGACGACCAGGCCGAACCACAGGATCTGATGGCCGGTGAGCGCGCCTTGGAGGAACGTCGTTTTCGCGAGGTCGGGGATTCGGATATCCGCTTCGCCGGCACGGGCGAGGGCGGGGAGGGACAGCAGTAGCGCCGCCGTGAGTTTCTTCACGTAGTTCATGGTAGGGGTAGGGGGGTGGGTGACCGCATGGTGCGGTCGTAGAAGCATTTTTCGGCGATTATCCCCGGACACGCCAGAGGAAACTGCACACGACCGTTTTCATTTGTAATCGTTTAGTAAGCCGTCTGGGCCCACATGTGACTCGACCTCTTCTGGCCGCCTGTTACCCCAACCTGATGCTTCGCACCTGTCTGCTCTCCGCCCTAATGCCCCTCGCGCTCGCCGCCGCGCCCGACCCGTATCCCGTCAGCGCCCCGGCCGCAGCCGTGCCGCACCCCGCCCCCGACGCGCCGGGCTTCGTATCGCTCTTCAACGGTAAGGACCTGACCGGCTGGAAGACCAAGGGCAACTGGGTCTATGATGCGGATGGCACCGTCACGCTGAAGCCGCGCCCGGGCGAGAAAGGCTGGCAACGCTACGGCGCGTACCTTTTCACCGAGCGCAAGTATCGCGACTTCGTCCTCGACCTGGAATTCAAGATCGAGCCCACCGGCAACTCCGGCGTCTTCTTTTGCGTGGCTGACCCTCTTGATCCGGTCGCCAAGGGTATTGAGCTCCAGATTCTCGACACCTTCGGGCTGGCGAAGCCCGGCCATCATGATTGTGGTGGCATCATCCGTGCGATGGCCGCTTCGAAGAATATGGTGAAGGCCCCTGGTGAATGGAACCGCTACACGCTCACGCTTAAGGACCGCCACCTGACGGTCGACTTCAACGGTGAGCGAACCATCGTCCTCGACCTCGCCGCTTCCCCTATGAAGGAACGTCCAGTCGATGGCCACGTCGGCTTCCAGGACGAGGCGAAGCACGTTTGGTACCGCGGCGTCCGAATCAAGGAGCTGCGCTGATTAGCGTCGCATCCAGCGACGCGCGCCCAGCCACAGCAGTGCTGGCACCACGACACTGAGCGCGAGCGCCCACGCGGGCTGGTCTTCCCCCAGCGCGCCGATCGCCGCGAAGACGAAGCCCATGGGGAGGCTCCCGCAGAGTACGGCGGGGAGGAAAGTTCTGAAGGGCATGCGGTTCAGACCGGCTAGGCAGGCGACCGCTTCGGGCAGGATGGGCAGACAACGGGAGCAAGCGACAATCCATGCCCCTCCCGCCGCAAAGAAACTTTCGCCTTCGCGCAGGCCGGCTTCGCCCGCGAGACGCAGCGCGAGCGGTCGGCCGAGCCAGCGGCTGAGGCCGTAAGCGATCAGTCCAGCGAGCGCCGAACCGGTCGCCGCATAGAGGCCGCCGACGAGTGGACCGTAGGTCAGGCCCATCGCCGACATCACGAGCGTACTCGGGATGGGCAGGAGGATGTCCGCCACGAGTAAGGTTATGCCGGCGACGCCGGCGCCGGCGCCGAAGCCAGCCATCCAGGCGCGCGCGCCTTGGACGGAGAACGCCGTCTCCAGCGCGTCGCCCCAAATCATAAATGGGATGATTGTCCCAGCGAGGAGGAGGACGACGGAGACGATCAGCGCGCGTGATCCGAACAGTGCCTTCATGCCGGCCCGCGCAATTGGTTCCAGGGGGCCTCGCCACTCGCGTCGACCATGAAAGGTCCCTTGCTCGCACCGGGCGAAAGGATGGCGAGGATCGTCGCGTCCTCCTTCGAGACGTTGAAGGTCGCGTGCACGATGCCGGCCGGGATGTGCGCGGCGTCGCCGGGCTTGAGGATGCGCTTCTCCTTTTCGACCCACTGCTCCACCTCGCCGGCGAGGACGTAGATCATCTCCTCGAGCTCGGGGTGCGTGTGGAAAGCGTGGCCTTCGCCCGCCGGCAAGGTCGCTTCGCAGACCTGCAGGTCCTTGGCGCCGGTCAGCTCGGGCCGGGTTAGCCAATAATTGGTGCGGCCTTTGTACTCTTCCTTGATGGCCTCGGCCTTGGTCACGAAACGCAGGGGTTTACTCATGCAAGTTCCTATGCCAGCCGCAGGGATGTGAGCAAGCCAGAGGGGGCGGTCATTGACAGGGCGGAATCCGGAGACGAAATAGAGGCCCCCAAGACCCCCATGAAACGTACCCTATCCCTCCTCCTCGGGCTTTCCCTGCTCGGCGCCGCCTCCGTCGTCGCCCAGGAAGCCAAAAAAGACGCCCCCAAGAAAGATGCCGCTCCAGCCGTGAAGCTACCGGCGCAGCTGCCTGATGTTGCCGCTCCGAAGTTAGACGGGAAGACCGGCGAGATTCAGGTCGGCTTCG
>CAXNEN010000213.1:0-3453 GCA_964201505.1 Opitutales bacterium | reverse complement strand
GCGATCTTCGGGTTATTGTTGGCGCCGATGATCATGGCGAGCCCGCCGAGGACTTCCGTCACATCGCCGGCTTTATTCGCCGAGAGCGACATGCTGCTGCTCTTGTCGCCGAAGGCGCGGATACGCCCGCCTTTAGAAGTCAGTTGGGTGTCGACCTGGAGCTTGGCGGCGAGTTCGCCGGGCGTCCCGCAGACGCTCGTCAACGAGGCGGTAGCGTCGGCCTTACCTTGGAGAAATTCCTTCACCGAGGGGAAGGCTTGGGCGACGCTGCCGAATTCGAACTGGTTGAGGGCCACCGTGGCGGAGAGCGAGTACGGGCCGTTGCTGATTGTTGGCAGGAAGGCAAGTTGGCCGCGGCCGCTGAGCGTGCCCTCGGCGAGTTTGCCGCTCAGCTGGGTGAGACGGATGGTCTTCTCCTCGGCTTCGGCCCGGAGGATGACCTTTTCGGCGCTGATGCCGTAGGCCCGCGCGGTGCCGATCGAAAGTTGGAGAGAGCCGCTTTGGTCGGCCCAGAAAGGCGTGCGGTCCGGTCGGGGAGTGGTCCCCGGTGCTTCAGCCACGTCCTCGCTCGATTTGGGCAGCAGCGAGAGGAAATCATCGACATCGATGTTGTCGACGACGACGACGGCCTGCCAGTCAGTCTTCTTGCCGGCGGTCTTTTGCGTCAGGGTGAATTTACCGCCGCTGAGGTTGGTCGCCTGCATCTTGAATGAGCCTTCGGCGCTAAGTCCGTCGGCCTGCGGGACATATCGCCCACTGATGGCTGCTTGCTTGATCCTTCCTTCGCTTTGCTTGAGGCCGACTTCTTGGACTTGTAGCGCGATGTTGATTTCGCCGTTCTGCGCCCGGGCGGCGCTCGCCCGATATTGGCCGCCGGTGATGATGTTCAACGGACCGGCGAAAGGTTGTTCGGCGAGTCCGCCGAGGTCACCGGTGAGTTTCAGGGTGGTACCTGCGTCCCCGAGTCCGAGGCGAATCTCGCCCGCGGCCAGGATGCGGCTCCGGCTCTTGAGTTCTGCCTGGTTGAAGCCGATCACCGTAGATTTTTCTCCCACCAGCAGATCGAGGCTCGCGGCCAGGTCGCAATCCTTGACCCACAGTTTGCCCGTCCAAGTGACGCTGGTGCGCGCGAAGGAGAGCGGTGCGCCTTCCGTGCGTACGAAGAGGCCTTCGCGGCTAAAGCCAGCGACAAGGTCGGCGCGCTTGAGGTCGCCGGTGAGCTTGAGTCCCGGCACAACGGCTGACAGCGATTCCAGAGGCAGGTCGCGTGCTGCGGCTTCCACGAGTACGCCGGTCGGCTTGGTGCCGTCGAGGGCGAACGGCTGGCGGAGTTTGAGCGAAAGCAGGTTCAGTCCCTGGCGGAAGATCCGGGCTTCGGCGGCGGTCACGACCGGAGCCTTGCCGGCGGCGCGGTCGACGTTCGTCTGCGCGCTGACGCGGATGCCTTGGAGTTTATCGACCGGCAGGTCCTCCCAGTTGGGCTGGGAAGCAAGCTCGACGATGCCAACGTTGATGTCTGCCTGTGCGGCCCAGGCACCGTCGGCACCTGGGCGGAGGGTCACGGTACCATTGGCGATATTGCCAGCGGCGCAGCTGAGGCTGAAGGGCGAGAGGGAGATTGCGCCACCCTCGGATTTTACGGGAAGCTCCGCATCGATTTCGCGCATCAGCACCTTGCCCGCCCGCTCGAGGGTGACGCCTCGTAGGCTGTGCGTGCGGACGCTGGTGACGGCGGGCTTGCCATCCTTAAAGGAGACCGAGGCCTCGCCGGTCCATCGGCCGGCTGTCGCGATGACCTCGGCTGCGGAGAGGAAAGGGTTGAGCGCGATGATGTCGGCATCGTTGGCGGCAATAGTTACGGTAGCGTCGTTTGCGTTTTCGGGCAGTAAGCCACCCTTCCACGTGAGCGTCTGCGGGATGATGACCGTCACCCCATTCCCTGAAATCGAGAGGCTGTTGACAGCGAAGCCGGTGGCAGTGCTTTGTGCATTCGCCGCAATCTTCCACTCCGAACGGCTGCCTTTCTGAAGCGAACGCGAGAATTTGCTGAGGTCGGACCAGAGCGCCTTGAGGTCGGCGCTGGCCTGCCAGCGCGAGCCTTCGAGCTCGCCATTGGCGGCGCCGGTGAGCCGGATATCGGGCAGCTGTTGGCTAAGGATGCCGAAGCGGGTCGGATCGACATCGAGCTGTGCATTGACGACTGTTCGGCCGGCGAGGTTATTGCCGGAGAGCTTCACCGCGGGCCGGCTGGCGGAATCGCTGAGCGTGCCGGTGAAATTAACGCCCGGCTTACCCGCGGTGCTGGCCGCATCCAGGACGAAGCCGACGGAGCCGGCGGCGATGGGGCTGGCATCCTTGGCTGCGAGTTCGAGTCGCAGGCTGCCGACGTCGGCGATTAGGTCATCGAGGCCGACGCCATCGGCGCCGAGCGGGCGGCGGAAGTCGGCCTTGAGGGTGACTTCGCCTCGAGGGTCGGTCAGCTGCTTACCCACCGCGAAGCCTGGCCAGGCGATGCCGGCACGGAAGTCGGCCTTGCCACGTGAATCGAATTCATCTCCGCGAACGCTGAAGCGGAGCAGGGTGCCGTCGGCGAGTTTGATTCTGCCCGCGAGCGCGTAGGGTCCGAGCACGACGGGCGGTAAGGTCGCCTTGATTGCGGCCGCGGAACCGGTGCCCGGAGTCTTCGCCTCCGGCTTGCGTTCGCTTAGATCGACGTCGAGGGTCTTGATCTCGAGGCTGCTGAGGGCGTAGGTGCCTTTGATGATCGCGAAGAGTTGTGCTTCCCCTTTGATGGCAGCGGCGGAAACCTTCGTGCCATCCGGCAAGGTCAAGTCGATGCCTTCGGCGGAGAACTTGCCGTCGAGCGAGGCTTCGACGCGGGCGATGCCGCCTTTGATCTTGGCGTCGGCGAGGAGGCCTTTGACGCGAGCACCTAGTGGTTCGGGGCGGAGTTGAGATTCGACCCAGAAAAGGGTGGCTCCAAGGGCGACGGCAAGGATGCCGACGCTCCAGAGGGTAAAGCGGAGAACACGGGACATAAGGACGGGCACTCATCTTGGCTCGTGGCTTTGACCGGGCAACAAAAAGCCCGGTGGAATTGCTTCCACCGGGCGAAATCAGCCATTTGGACCGCTTAGGCCTGCGGGGTCTGGCCACCCGTCGTGCCGCCCTGCGGGGGCTTGGGCTTGGTGGCCTGACCGTCGGCGCGCTTGCGGCGGAGGTAGGATGCCTTCAACGCCTCGACGTCCTCGTCGAGGCTCATGCTGTTGCAGGTCATCGCCGACATCTTTGTCTGGCTCATGAGGCGGCCGCGACCGTAGCGCATCTCTTTGGCCGCCATGATAGCGTCGTCGTCGAGGAGCTGCTTGAGGTATTCGATCTTCTGCTTGGCCCAATCCGAGAGGCCGGGGCGCTTCAGCAGCTCTTCGAAGGCCTGCTTGGCTTCGGCGAACT
>CAXNEN010000212.1:0-3472 GCA_964201505.1 Opitutales bacterium | reverse complement strand
GAAGCCCGCCAAGGTCGCCAAGTCGAAGAAGAAGTAAGCCTAAGCCGCGGGGAACCGCGCGAGGTCGCACTCTTTCCGTAACGCCCTGCCCTCGCAAAGGTAGGCCGCCATCTCGTCAGCCATGAGGGGCGCCCAGACGGTGCCACGTGGACCGAGTCCGCCGAAGAGGTGCGTCCGCGGCTGCTGCGGGTGCGTGCCCAGGAACGGATGGCTGTCCGAGGTACAGGGGCGGACGCCGGCGATGTGCGCGGTGACGTCGACTTGCACGTCCTGTCCGAAGTAGCTGCGGAACCGCCAGATGAGCTTTTGCTTCTGGGGCTCGGTCGGGGTCTCATCGAGCTGATCCCACTGCCAGTTAGTACCGGTGCGCCAAACGCCCTGCCCGAGCGGCAAGGCCCAGCCTTCGCGATTCAGGATGAAAGGCTTGTCGGCCACGGAAGCGCGTAGCGTGAGCGCCTCACCCTTCGCCGGCTGCCACGGGAGATAAGTGAAAGGTCCGCGTAAGGCCGATTTATAGCCGTCGCAGTAGATGATGGCCCCGGCGCGGATTGCGCGCCAGGTGACGCCGTCAGCGTCAGCCACGGCATCAGCCGGATCAAAGGATGCTTCGGTCATGCACCCATTGGCCACTAATTCGGCACGGACATCCGACAGGAGTTTCGGCAGGTCGACCCAAGCACCGTTCATTAAGGCTCCGCCGAATTCGTCCGTCAGGCCGGCATCGAGTTCACCTTGCGCGGAAGTCACGCGCTCGATGAAAGGCTGGCAGCTCCGGCACTCGGTCCGCTTG
The DNA here is from genome assembly GCA_964201505.1 of Opitutales bacterium. Lineage (GTDB taxonomy): Bacteria > Verrucomicrobiota > Verrucomicrobiia > Opitutales > UBA953 > UBA953. Next base: position 2,682 of record CAXNEN010000212.1, on the reverse strand, counting down.
AGTCCCTTGGCGCGCTGCTCTTCGTCGACGAACATCCGATAGACTTGGATGGGGCGGAAGACGCCGAGCTCGGTCAGGCGGGTCTTGGCTGCGGCGAAGAGTTCGGGGTAATCCTTGGTTAGCGTGAAGCGCCAACCAGTCAGCGGGGTCATCAGGCCGGCCGCGGCCTGTGAAGAGGAAGACTTCCAGCAATCATCCACGACATGGACCGTGCGGCCGCGACGCAGCAGTTCCTTGGCGAGTAAGGAGCCCGCTAGGCCTTGGCCAACGATCAAAAAATCAACCTGCATCACCGGAGGGAGACGCAGGTTGAAAGAAGGTCAAATGACGACGACGATTTATCAGAAACCGACGGCGTTCTTGGTGCCCTGCTTGGTCACGATCTTCTCGTCGGTCCAGACCGCGACGCCGCGCTTCACCTCGACGAGGGTCAGCTGAAAGATAAAGGAGCCCTGACGGGTGCTGCCAGCGTTGGAGCGATCTTCGAGGATCTTGCCCTTGAGCACGTATTCGGCGCGGGGGACATTGGCCTTGGAGCCGGACTCGGCGCGGGCGGCATTGGCGGTGGCATCGTTATCGAGCAACGTGACGCGACCGGCATTGACCAGGGGCACGGTGAGCTTCGAAAGCAGCAAGGCCGTGTCGAAGTTGTCAGCGGTGTCGTTGGTGATGGCGCCGAGCTGCAGTACCGGCGTGCCCTTGGAGAAGGATGGGGACGAAATCATCGACTGGAGCATCTGAGAGCCGGCGGTGGCGAAGTCCTGGATGTTCACCTTATCGAGGCTGACCACGAGATCGCGGCCCTGCGGGTCCTTGTAGGTGGCGGGCGTGCCGCAACCGACGATGAAGACGGCGCAGGCGAGGAGGGAGAGTTTGTGCATGGGAGGGATTAGCGGGAGATGAGACGGAGGCGGCACTCGGCGGACTGCACCTTAAGGGCGGTCGCGGTGACGGTGGTGAGGGCACCGGGTTCAAGCGGCGTGACGATCCAGTTGGGCTGGCTCTCGGTCACAGTACCGTCGGCGGCGAGCCACTCGAAACTGACGTTGATCGCTTGGCGGAGGGAGGAACCATTGCGAAGGTCGAACTGAACGCGCGTGTAACCGCCATCGGTCTTGGACTTACGCGCCGCGAGGAGCTCGACCTTATTACCGATGCGACTATCGTTCAACTGCGTCGAGAAACCGCCTTCGGGCTTGGTGGTGGCGTAGTTGACGGCGGAGGGCGGATTCAAACCGCGTTCGATACTGTCACCGGTCTCGAGAATCGAGGTGCAACCAGCAAGGAGGCCGAGTGCGAGAAGAGGCAGGATTTTTTTCATGGGACGAGAGAGGTGCAGCGGAGGACGACGGGGAGATTTTCCTGTGTGGACTTGAGGCTTACAAGCAGAACCTTGCCCGCTGGGAGCGTCAGGTTCGCTTCGGGGTGACCCACGACGGTCAACTTCTGGCCGGGCTTGGCATCCAACCGCACCACCGAGAAACGGGCTGGAAGGCTCGACCAGTTACGCAGGTCGGCCTTGGTGGTGCCAACCGTATAGATCGCCGTACCGACCTTGGTCGCAAGCGACCAAAGGACGGCGCCCGAGCCCGCATTCTGACGATTGGCGGCCTCTTCGGAGGATTTATTGATAAGATAGCTGGCGGTAGCCTTGACCGCAGCGGAGGTGAAAGCCTGGGCTTTGATGCCCGGCAAGGCCGCTTCGAAATGCTTGGCAATCAGGGCGTCCGGTCGGCTCGCCAGAGGCAGGGCGACATCCTTGGCGTCCAATTTCAGCTTAAGATTATAATTCAGTCCGGAGGGCCGGATGGCCGGCAAGGCGACGCTTACGTACGGCACGCGTGAGGAGACAATGAATAGAGGGATGTCGATCCGTTGCTGATACCACTCCGGACACATGCCCGTTTCGGAAATGACATAGACGATCATGCCCTGCCCTTCGCTCGCCGGGGCTTCGGCATCCTTCAGGTCGCGACGGAAGGCTTCATTGGCTCCATTGAGCTGCGTCGCGGCGAGCAGTTCCTTACGGGCCTTCTCTCGATCGGACGGATCCTGGCCGAGACGAAGGAAGAACATCCCCTGAAGCCAGTGGCTGAACGCGTCGTCGTAGGCGCTTTCGGCGGTCAAGCCCGCGAGGTTCTCTTCGATCATGCCGAGGCCTTCCTTCGTCCGCTCGTCCTGCGAAGCCTTGGCGACGTCGTACTTCTCTGCGGCCCCTTTAGGCTTCACATAGAGCTGACCGGAGCCGAAGGCCTGCTGCACGAAACGCAGGCGGGCCATGGAGACACGGGCCGCATTGAGGTCACCCATCTCCAGTCGATTCAGGGCTTGATATGTCGACGCGTAGATACGGTCGGCGGGACGAGGACGATACGCCTCGGCATAGCCGTTAGAGAAACTGGCGAGCGTCGCCTCGCTGACCGAGAAACCTGGTCGCTCTTCTTCGGCGCGGAAGGAAGCTTCGACTTGTTCTAGGACCTTGGCGCTTTCCTTGAGCTTGCCCTGCGCCCGCAGTGCGGAGGCGGCGTCGAGCTTCCAGACCAGCGCGTCCTTAGGTTCGTCCGCCGCAAAGTTTTGGGCGACGGTCGCGGCGGTCTCATAATCCCCTTCCTCGACGGCCACCCGGACGCGCGGGCCGCGATCGACATACGTCGCGCAGCCGGCCAGGCAAAGCATCAGGAT
>CAXNEN010000211.1:0-3480 GCA_964201505.1 Opitutales bacterium | reverse complement strand
CGCGGATTACGAGCAAGAATGCCAGCGCCACGATGTCGGTCAGCAGCTTGCCCAGTATGGCGAATCCCCTGGCGATCGCCGGTGCCATCGGTGGCGGCAGCTCGAAGGGCTTCGGTGGAGGTTCGGGCGGCGGCATCGGCGCAGGTAAGGGCGTTGGCAGCGGCGGTGGCCGGAATTTCGTCTCCATGTTCGGGATGAAAAGCAGTGCGGGAATCGGCACTGGCGGCCTCATCGGCACCCTCTACGACCTCAAGCAGACCACCGATCGGAAACCTACAGCCATGCTGGACGGACGAACGGGCATCCCTCCCTACCGAGCCGCCGTGCGCGACTTCCTCGAAAGCGGCTGGAGCCCGGGAAGGCTGCAGAGGTTCTTCAAGTCGCCAGACATGCTGGTCTCCGGCCAACTCTTCATCACCGGGCGTTCCGCGGACGACGCTCCCAAGGCCTTCGAAGTCGAGAAGCTGATGAAGCCGTCGCGCTGGGTCGTGCATTATCGCTGCTACGTCGAAGTGCCCTCCTCCCTCCCCTTCCGTTTCGTGGGCTCGGGAGACGACTTTCTGCTGGTGCGCTGGAACCGGAAGATCGCCCTCGACGACGGCTACGAGACCTTCCTCGCCGGCGGCGGTAACTACAAAGACTTCGGCGTGACTGTGACAACGGAGTATAAAATTGACCGTAGTCCGGGCGGCCTTGCCCGACTGAAGGCGGGGCCGTGGATCCAGGTGACCAAAGGCACGAAGGTGGCGGTGGAAGTGTTGATGGGGGAGACCCCAGGCGGCGTGTTCGACTGCTACCTAGCGATCGAGGTCGCAAAATCGGGCACGAAGGTGAAGGGCCAATACGAAGGTGAAGGGAAGCTGAAGCTTTTCCGCTGTAACGCCGACCCGCTCCCACCGGAGATCCAAAATCAGAAGCGCGGGCTCAATATCGATTTGGATGCGGCTGGCTGGATCTTCAAGGTGACCAAGGATTCCAACACACTCCTGCGCTAACGCTTGCCGGTAAAATAAAAGCGGGCGCAATTACCGCCGAAGAGACCAGTACGCTCGGCTTCGGTTAGACCGCGGGAGTAGTCATCGACCAACCGAAAACTCTGCTCATAACTACCAGCAAAGAGGCACACCGGCCAATCGGAACCGTACATCAGGCGGGACGGGCCAAAGGCTTCGAACACGGAGTCGAGATAGGGACGGAACTGTTCGGCCTGCCAATTCTTGTGGTCGGCCTCGGTCAGCATACCGGAGACCTTGCAGTGGACGTTCGGCAACTTCGCCAGGCGGCGGAGCTGCGACTTCCATGGCTCGATCGTGCCGTCCTTGATGGACGGCTTGGCGATGTGATCGAGGACGAAGGGCTGGAGCGGGAAGATTTCGGCCAGGCGGATGGCGGCCTCGAGCTGCTTGGGGAAAATCAGGATGTCGTAAGTCAGGCCATGAGCCTGGAGCTTTGCGATGCCGCGCTGGAAATCCTGCCCGAGCATGAAGTCGTCGTCGGGCTCTTCCTGGACGACATGACGGACGCCGACGAATTTCGGGTGCGCGGCGAGGCGGGCGAGGTCGGCTTCGACGCGATCCGAGCGCAGGTCGACCCAGCCGACGACGCCTTTTACGTTGGTATGCTTATCGGCGAGGCCGAGAAGCCAGTCGGATTCACCGACGACTTGTCGGGCCTGGACGGCGATCGAGCCGTCGAAGCCGAGCGGCTTCTGCAACGCGGCCAGATCATCGGGCAGCCAGCTGCGGTGTAGCGGCGAGCCCGGCGGGATCCACGGGTATTGCGCCGCGTCGTACGACCAGAAGTGCTGGTGGGCGTCGAGGCGCATGACGTCAGACCACGTCGACGATCGCCTTGATCACGCCGGACTCCGGCTTGAGCCAAGTCGGGAAGGTCGCAATCAGGTCATCGAACTTCGCGTGGTGGGTGATCCACGGCTTCGTGTCGATCACGCCGTCTTCGATCAGCTTGATAATGCGGGCAAAGTCCTTCGAGAGAGCGTTACGGCTGGCCATGATGGTCAGCTCGCGACGATGCAGGTGCGGAGCGTGCGGGAAGGTCAGGTCCTGCTGCGTGATGCCCACGTAGACCACGCGAGCAGCGAAGGCTGCGTAAGCAAAGCAGGCGACCATCGACTTGTTGCTACCCGTGGCGTCGATGACCACGTCAGCCAGCTGGCCGTTCGAGAGGGCGGCGAGCGCAGCGATTTCAGAACCGTCGCCCTTGGCCTGGATGACGCCGTCCACCTTCATGACATCGACGCAGAACTTCAGGCGGTCGGGGTTCATGTCCATCACCACGCATTTCGCGCCGGAGACCTTGACGAACTCGACGGCGGAGAGGCCGATGGGGCCGGCACCGATGACGAGGACCGTCTCGCCAGCCTTAGGGGCAGCTCGGTCGACGGCGTGGCAGCCAATGGCAAGCGTCTCGACGAGCGCGAGCTGGTCGTAGGAAAGCTTGGTGGAGATATGCAGTTTGCGGGCCGGGAGCAGAAATTTCTCGGCCATGCCGCCATCGCACATCACGCCGAGCGTCTGGTGGTTCTCGCAGCAGTTCGTGAAACCGCGGCGGCAGCTATAGCACGTCTGGCAATTGATGTAGGGCTCGACCGAGCAGCGGTCGCCTGGCTTCACGTTCGTCTCGCCCGGGCCGACGGCGAGGACCTCGACGCCGAGTTCGTGGCCGGGGATGCGCGGGTAGGAATAGAACGGCATCTTGCCGAGGTAGCCTCCGTAGTCGGTACCACAGATGCCGATACGGTGGACGCGGACGACCGCTTCTCCAGCCGCCGGTGCGGGCGGCTCAGGGATATCGATGCGCGTGAACTGCTGCGGCTGGTCGAGACGAATGGCTTTCATCGGCTCAGTTGTTCTCCTTCAGGCCTTCGAGGTGGCCAAGGTTCTTGACCGGGCCGAAGATCGCGAGGACTTCGGCAAGGAGCTGTTGGTCGATCGGTTCCGCGGCCCACTTGGCCCAGTTGCGGATGTTGACCGGATTGGCGCTGCCCGAGACCGTCGTGGTGATGTCGGGGTGCAGGAGCGAGAACTGCAAGGCGATCTTGGCGATGTCGCTACCCTTGGCAGCGCAATGGGCGGCGGCGGCGCGGGCGGCGGCCTTCACTTCCTCTGGCTCCTTGAGCCAGGCCGGGAGTGGGGCGTTGGTGAGCAGGCGGGCGCTGAAGGGGCCAGCGTTCATGACGCCGATGCCCTTGGCCTTCAGGTAAGGCACGGACTCGTCGGAGAAGCGGGTGTTCTGGAGCGTATGCTGGTTGTAACTCAGCACGCAGTCGACCTCGGCCTGCTCGCAGATGAACTTGAAGATCTTCTGCGGGTAGCCGCTGAAGCCAATAGCCTTCACCTTGCCGGCCTGCTTCGCTTTGCGGAGGGCCGGGATGGTCTCGTCCACGATCTGCTGCATCGGGACGAACTCAATGTCGTGGCAGAGGATGATGTCGAGGTGGTCGGCGCCGAGGCGGTGCAG
>CAXNEN010000210.1:0-3488 GCA_964201505.1 Opitutales bacterium | reverse complement strand
TAGCGTCCTTCTTGGCCTTGGAGGGACGGAGCTTCGGCAGCGTGAAGTAGATGTCGCCATTCGGGGCGAGCCAGAGGTCGTTCGGGGCGGTGAGCTTCTGGCCGTCGCAGCTGTCGGCGAGGATGGTCTCGGTGCCGTCCTTGTCGCGACGCACGATGGCGCGCTTGTCGATCTCGCAGAAGATCAGGCGGCCCTGCGGGTCGACGACGATACCGTTGGAGCGCGACTTGCGGTCGAGGAAGAGCTTGCTGCCGCCTTCGGAGGTCCAGCGCTGCATGTTATTGCTCGGGATATCCGAGAAATAGAATGCTTTCTCCTGCGGGTGCCAGGCCGGGCCTTCGGTGAACTTGTAGCCCTCGCCGACTTTCTGGGCGGGACCTTCGGTGAAGACCTCGGCGGCAGTGGCGATCGAGGCGGAGAACAGGGCGGCGGTCAGGAGGAGGGAACGCATGGGGGTTGGGGTAGGGAAAAGATGAAGGATGGATGAAGGGATGAAAGAGGAAAGATGGGGGAGTAACGTTTAAGGCGTTCTTAGTTCATTGTTCTTTGTTCAGGGGAACTAATGCACAGAAGTGGGTGGTGGATGTCGCTCAAGGGGGAACCGGAGACCGGATGATTGGCTGGGGTCTGAGGTAGGGACGTGATTGCCATCACGTCCGTGGGCGGACGGATATCGAAAGGATCGGTGACCTTACCCGTCTCGACGCACGCACGGAAGAGAACGGCGGTCATGGCAATGACCGCCCTACCCAATGCCCCAGCTAACTTCCCGGTTTCCGGTCTCCCGTTGAGCCGCAGTATCTAGCCCTAGCCCTATATCGGTTACCTCGTCACCGCCCAGCGAACCGCATTTTCCACGACCTTGATATTCTCGGGCTGCTTGAAGATCGGGTAGGTCTCGTGGCCGGGGCGGTAGTAGAAGACTTTCCCCTGGCCGACCTGCCAGGTGATGCCGCTGCGGAAATATTCTCCTTTATCCCAGCGTTCTTCGAAGATGACTTCATCGGGCGCCGGAATGTGGAACGGTTCGCCGTACATCTCGGTTTGCGGGATGTCCCACTTGGCAGGCAGTCCAGCGGCGATGGGGTGGCCGGGCTTGGTCGTAGTCACGTGGCCAGGCGCGCCGTCGTTACGGTAGGACGGGAAGACGCACTGCGGAAGGGTGAGCGTGTAGGTGTTGCCGTCGCGCTTGACGTTAGGGGTCATCGGAGCGCCGGCTTTGACGCCTTTGTAGTAAGGGGCATCGTTGACGAAGACCCATTTGGCGGCGATGCGTTCTTCAGCCGTTAGCTGCTTCAGGGCGTCGTCCTTGGAGCGCTCCTGCATGAGGCGAACAAAAGGCTTCGCCCAGTGGGCGGAGTGGAGGGCGATGAAGCCGAGCTTGCCGGCCTGCACGCGCTTGACGACAGCTTCGACGCGGGCGTCGTCCTGATTCTTCACTTTGCGATGACACCAGAAGATCAGCACGTCGGCCTGATCGAGAGCCGCGTCGCTGAGGCCTTGGTCGATATCGGCGAGTCGAGCGGACTTGACCTCGAGATCTTTATTCTTCGCGAGTTCAGCGGCGAGCGTCTCGCCGAGGAACTTACCGCCGTAGGCCTTCACCTGCTCAGGCTGTTGCTCATCCCAGACCAAGACGCGGATGGGCTTAGGTTCGGCCGCGAGGGCGAAGAAGGGGAGGAGGGCGAGGAGAAGGCGCATGGGTGGGCGGAAGAAAGATGGAGGATAGAAGATGACAGATGAAGGATGAAAGATGGGGGATATTTGAGCGGTTGAAAGAAAAGATAAATGAAGGGGGGATGATTAAGGGTTAGATGTACTTGGTACCTTGTTCTTCGTTCAGGGAAACTAAGGCACAGAGGTGGCGGGTGGTAGGGCGGGCTCTCCGAGCCCGCCGTTGGACGATGAGAGAATAGGACGTCGACCTAGGTACGTAGCTCTTTTCGCGAACGGACGGCTCGGAGAGCCGTCCCTACCTAAGGCCCCAGCTAACATCCCGGTTTCCGGTCTCCCTTTGAGTTATATCCCCCTTGTCCCCGTGTCACCGTGCCCACGTGTCCCCTCGCTTTTAGGCGATAATGTCTTTTACGACGCTCCCATGCACATCCGTCAGGCGGAAGTCGCGGCCACCGAAGCGATCGGTGAGCTTTTCGTGATCGATACCGAGCTGGTGGAGAATCGTGGCCCAGAAATCGTAGACGGTGAGCGGCTTATCGACGGCGTAGTAACCGAGTTCGTCGGTGGCGCCGAAGACAGTGCCAGGCCTGAAGCCGCCGCCAGCCACCCAGAGGCTGAAGCCGTAGGGATTGTGGTCACGTCCGTCGCTACCCTGAGAGAACGGCGTGCGGCCGAACTCGCCGGAGAAGATGACGATGGTGCTGTCGAGCAAGCCGCGCTGCTTGAGGTCTTTGAGTAACGCCGCAATCGGTTGGTCAACCTGATGGGCCATCGCTCCGTGACCTTTTTCAATGGCGCCGTGTTGATCCCACGGGTTGGCTGCTCCGCCGGCACCGATGCCCGATGTGAGGCAGCTCAGCTCGACGAAGCGGACGCCTTTCTCTACGAGACGACGGGCTAGCAGCGCCTGGCGGGCGTAACTCGCCATGAGGGGGTCGGGGGAGTCGATGCCATACATCGCCTTGGTCGCCTCACTTTCGCCGCTGAGGTCGCAGATCTCTGGGACCGCGGCCTGCATGCGGTAGGCGGTCTCGTAATTTCGGATGGCGGCTTCGACCTGCGGTTCGCGGGAGGCTTCGGCGAAAGCCTTGTCGATTCCTCCGATAAAGCCCAGTCGGCGTTTCTGATCAGCGTCGCCTTCGCCTGGTTTAATATTTGCGAGGGCTACTTTGCCGTCGGCCTTGATGATCGAAGCCTGATGTTGCCCTGGGAGGTAGCCGTTACTGAAGAGACCGACACCTCCGTGGGGCGTGATAGCACCACCGCTTTGTAAAACGACGAATCCAGGGAGGTTCTGATTCTCCGATCCTAGTCCATAGTTCATCCAGGCGCCGGCGCTGGGGTGACCCATGAACGGGAAGCCCGTATGGAAGAAGTAGTTCCCCTGAGCGTGTTCGCTGACCTTGCTCGTCATCGAGCGCACGATCGTGAGGTCGTCCGCGCAGCTGGCGATGTGCGGGAAGAGGTTCGTCATCTCGAGACCGGACTGGCCATAGCGCTTGGCCTGCCAGGGGCTACCGAAGATGTCTCCGTTATTGTTGAACATCGTCTTCTGTACCGGCACAGGCATAGGCTTGCCGTTCAAGCGGGTGAGGGCGGGCTTGGGGTCGAAGGAGTCGATGTGCGAGACGCCGCCCGACATGTAGCAGAAGATGACGTTCTTGGCCTTGGCCTTCGGCGGACGTTTGCTGGAGGAATCAACCCCGAACGCCGGTGACGAGAGGAGTCCGGATAAGGCGATGCCACCAAAGCCGAGGGAGCAACGGCGGAGCAGTTCGCGACGGGTGAGCGGGTGCATGTTATTTGAGATA
>CAXNEN010000209.1:0-3523 GCA_964201505.1 Opitutales bacterium | reverse complement strand
CCGCTCCTGCCGCCTAATCTCAGCAATGGCCGACCTCGACCCAGCCCGCATCCCGGATCTCGACGCCCGTCTCTCGACGCTGGCGCCGGTGGACCGTCTGCGTTGGGCCTACGAGACGTTCGGCGCCCGCGCCGGTATCGGTACGAGCTTCCAGCCCGCCGGTATCGTCATCCTCCATCTTGCCAAGACGGCCGGGTTGCCGCTGCAGGCCTTCACACTCAACACTGGGCTACTCTTCCCCGAGACGCTTGAATTCAAGGCGAAGCTCGAAGCCCATCTCGGCATCAAGGTCGAGGAAGTGCACCCCGCCCAGACGGTCGAACAGCAGGCTGCCCAATACGGCGCTGAACTTTGGAAGCGCGATCCCGAGAAGTGCTGCGAACTTCGTAAGGTCGATTCGCTCGGCAAGAAACTCTACGATCTCGATCTCTGGATCACCGGCATGCGCCGCGACCAGAGTGCTGAGCGTTCCGCGACCCCGCTCCTCTCGCTGGCCGCGCGCCCGGACAATTCCGACGTCTGGAAGCTCAATCCGCTCGTCGACTGGAGTCGCGACCAGGTCTGGGCCTACCTCAAGGAACACGGCCTGCCGCACAACGTCCTGCACGACCGCGGCTACCGCTCGATCGGCTGCTCCCCGTGCACCCTGCCCTCCTCTGGTAGCGACGAACGCGGCGGCCGCTGGCCCGGCTTCGATAAGAAGGAATGCGGCCTCCACACCCGTACTAAGAAGTAACCCATACACTTCCAGCCCTCTGGTCCTCCTTTTCAAACCTCCCGTCCTCTAAGTCACAATGTCCCGCAACACTCAAAACGACCACCTCACGCGCCTCGAACAGACGTCGATCCACGTCTTCCGCGAAGCCTTCGCTAACTTCCGCTCGGTCTGCATGCCCTGGTCCATGGGCAAGGATTCCAACGTCCTCATCTGGCTCGCCCGTAAGGCGTTCTGCGGCAAGATCCCCTTCCCGCTCCTGCACATCGACACGACTTACGAATTCCCAGAGATGTACGAGTTCCGCGAGAAGGCCAAAGTCATCCACGGCATCGACTTGATCGTCCGCGTCAACGAGGACGCCATCCGTCGCGGCATCGGCTACGCCACGCACGACCCAGTGACCGTCACTCACGAGCTCAAGACCGTTCCGTTCAAGGCCGCGATTGATGAATTTAAGTGGGACGCCCTTGTCACTGGCATCCGCCGCGACGAAGACCCGACCCGCGCCAAAGAACGCTGGTTCTCTCCTCGCTCCGCTGAAGGCAACTGGGACTACAAGGACCAGCCGCCGGAATTCTGGGGCCAATTCGCCAGCACTGCCCCCGAAGGCGGTCACGTTCGCGTGCAGCCGCTTCTGGAATGGACCGAACTCGACATCTGGGAATACATCCGCCGCGAGAGCATCCCAAACCCCACCCTCTACTTCGCCCGCGACGGCAAGCGCTTCCGCTCCCTCGGCTGCCATCCGATCACGCACCCGGTCGACAGCCCGGCCAGCAACATCGACGAAGTCATCGAGGAACTGAAGCTGACCAAGACCAGCGAACGCGCCGGTCGCGCCCAGGACCACGTCGGTCGTAACTCGATGCAGGAACTCCGCGCCAAGGGCTTCATGTGAGCCCCCACTAACCTATGAACACCCAATCCCTTTCCCAGCCTGTGCACACCACCCTTCCGTCTGTCGAAGACCATCGCAAGATGCACGTCGTCGTCGTCGGCCACGTCGACCACGGCAAGTCTACCTTCGTCGGCCGTCTCCTCAACGACACCGACTCCCTGCCTAACGGCAAAATCGAGCAGGTTCGTAAGAACTGCGCCATCGAAGGCATGGAATTCGAATACGCCTTCCTGCTCGACGCCTTGATCGAAGAGCAGGAACAGAACATCACCATCGACACGACGCGCATCTTCTTCCGCACGAAGCAGCGTGCCTATGCAATCATCGACGCCCCGGGCCACAAGGAGTTCCTCAAGAACATGGTGACGGGCGCCGCCAGCGCCTCCGCCGCCCTTCTGCTCATCGACGCCAAGGAAGGCGTCATGGATCAATCCCGCCGCCACGCGTTCCTGCTCTCCCTCTTGGGCGTGAAGCAGCTCGTGGTGCTGGTGAACAAGATGGACCTCGTCGACCACTCGGAGTCCACCTACCAGAAGATTGTCGCTGAATACTCGGTCTTTCTGAAGACCCTCGGCCTGAACGCCGTTCACTTCATCCCGATCGCCGCCAAGCACGGCGAGAACGTCGTCGACCGCTCCGCCAAGATGGCTTGGTGGAAGGGCCCGACGGTCACCGAAGCCCTCGATGGTTTTGCCCATGAGGACGACCTCACCAGCCTGCCCCTGCGCCTGCCGGTCTCCGACATCTATCGTTTTGACCACCGACGCATCATCGCGGGCCGCGTGGAAGCGGGCGCCATCCGTCCCGGCGACGAGCTCATCTTCCAGCCTGGCGGCCGGCGCAGCACAGTCCGTACGTTCGAAGACTGGCCGGGCCCTGAATCCCGCTCGGTCGTCGGCACCGGCGGCTCCGCCAGCGTAACGCTCTCCGAGCAAATCTTCGTTGAACGCGGTCAGGTCGCGTCGCATCCGGCCAACCAGCCTCGCGTCGGCCGCGAATTCCGCGCCCGCATCTTCTGGCTCGGCAAGGAACCGCTCGTCCAGAACAAGACCTACCGCCTGCGCCTGCTCACCCAGAACGTCGACGCCGTCATCGCCAAGATCATCAAGGTCACTGACGCCTCCACGCTCGAATCCAAGGAGGCCGCCAGCGTCCCCCGCGACTCGATCTGCGAAGTCATCGTCCGTGCCACGCGCAACATCGCTTACGACCTACACAGCGAGTGCCCCATCACGGGTCGCTTCGCCCTCGAAGAAGGCGGCCGCATCCATGGCGGCGGTATCATCCTCGACGCAGTCTCGAAGTCCGAAGGCCCTTCCGGTAAGGTCACCGCCTCCGAACGTGGCGCCCGCGCTGGCCACCCGCCGGCGGTTGTCTGGTTCACGGGCCTCTCCGGCTCGGGCAAGTCGACCATCGCCGAAGCCGTTGAGCGCCGCCTCTTCGACGCCGGCCGTAACGTCATCCGCGTCGACGGCGATGACCTCCGCGTGTCGCTGAATCGCGACCTAGGCTTCTCGGCCGCTGACCGCGCCGAAAGCGTGCGTCGCGCTTCCGCCGTCGCCGGCCTCTTCGCTGGCACGGGCCATATCTCACTCGTCACCCTCATCGCCCCGCTGGCCGCGGACCGCGCCAAGGCCCGCGCTGCCCTCTCAAACCACACGTTCATCGAGGTCTTCGTCGACGCCCCGCTCGCCGTCTGCGAGTCCCGCGACGTCAAGGGACTCTACGCCAAGGCCCGCCGGGGCGAGATCGCCGAGTTCACTGGCATCTCCTCGCCCTACGAAGCCCCGGAATCTCCTGAGGTCCACATCAAGACCGACAAGACCTCCCAGGAAGAAGCCGTCGAACTCGTGCTCGGAGCCATTGACAAGGTCCTCCAGGGCAAGGGCGACGATTGGGAAGTGTAA
>CAXNEN010000208.1:0-3539 GCA_964201505.1 Opitutales bacterium | reverse complement strand
GCGTGCGATGGTTATCTCTGAGCGCGGACCGGTGAAGAACCTCCTGCACGTCCCGGCCGAAGGTATCATCGCCTGCGAAGTCCTGCGCCTCGCCCTCGACAGCTTTATCGAAGGCGATATCGAGAAGGCGCGCCTAGTCCTCGTGCGCGACGCTGAGATCGATGCCCTTAATCGTAAGAACTACGAGGAACTCTTCGGCAAGACCGGTGACTCCACCAAGGTGTCCGCCTCCGATGTCGAGTTGATCTTCATCTCCAAGGCCCTCGAGCGCATCGGCGATCATTCCAAGAATATCGCCGAACAGGTCATCTTCCTCCTCTCCGGCGAGGACGTCCGTCACACCCGCTAAGTCGTCCACCGGAAAGTCTCCCTTGTCGGGCGGCTTTCCTGTGGTATGATGCGGGGATGGAAGTCGCACGTCGTCTCGGAGTCTTGGTCCTCGAATGGGCGTCGCTCGCCTTGGGCGTCTATGTCGCCGGTCACTTTGGCTATCTGACCTATAAGGACGCCGGGACGCTTGCCGTCGTGGCAATCGTCCTCGGACTGTTCAATTCCTTCCTACGCCCGTTCTTGCTGGCGGTCTTCATGATTGTGTCGATCCCCATCCTAATCCTGACGCTCGGACTAGGGGCCTACTTGGTGCTCTTTGTCACTAATGGAGCAATCCTAGCCCTGACGGACAGTCTTCTGAAGGACCTCTCGGTTGGCTCCTGGGCCATGGCGACCCTGACGATCTCCATCACCTCCTGGGTGATTTCCTCTTCCGTCGGCATTGACCAGCTCAAGCCGCTGCGCCGGGCTAACGAAGCCAAGGCCAGTGCCCAGAAGGCCAAGGACGACGCCATCGATATCTGAGACGAGTAGGGCAGTCGCTTTAGGTGGCAGGTGGCGGCCTCGGGTGACAGGTGGCAGGATTGATTACCCGCCACCTAGGGTTGCCACCGGCCACCCGTAACTTTAGGTCTCTCTGGACCTCTGGACCTCGAGTCCTCTTTTTACTCAGTCTTGCCAATCCGCTGGGAGTCCTTTGCGTGGGGGCTCTAAGCCATGTCGAATCCCGCTCTCTCCTCCTGGGCCCGTAACGTCGCCCCTTCACCGACCCTCGCCGTCGATGCCAAGGCGAAGGCTCTCAAGGCCGCTGGCAAGGATGTCGTCGGCTTCGGCGTCGGTGAGCCCGACTTCGATACCCCGCAGTTCATCAAGGACGCCTGCGCCAAGGCTTTGGCCGACGGCCAGACCAAGTATGCCCCCACGCCGGGCATCCCCGCTCTCCGTAAGGCCATCGCCGAAGACTACACCAGTCGCGGCTTCACCGGTATCGCCGACGCGAACGTCGTCGTCTCCCCAGGCGGCAAGATGTCCTGCTACCTCGCCATCCTCGCCACAATCAACGCCGGCGATGAAGTCATCATCCCTGCGCCGTATTGGGTCAGCTACCCTGAGATGGTGAAGCTCGCCGGCGGTACGCCCGTCGTCGTGAACGCCGAAGACGTCACCGGCTTCAAGATCACCCCGGCCCAGCTGACCGCCGCGCTCACCCCGAAGACGCGCATGGTCATCATAAACAGCCCGTCGAACCCGACCGGCGCCGTCTATTCCCGCGCCGAGCTCGAAGCCCTCGTGGCCATCTGCGTGCAGGCTAACGTGTGGATCATGTCCGACGAAATCTACGAGAACCTCGTCTACGACGGCCAGACCACCTGCAGCCCGGCGACCTTCTCGCCCGAAGCCGCTCGCCTGACCATCACTGTCTCCGGCTACGCCAAGAGCTACTCCATGACCGGCTGGCGCCTCGGCACCCTGGTCGCCTCCGATAAGGCCCTCGCCGCCGCCGTGGCCGACCTCCAGAGCCAGATCTCGTCCAACGCCACCACCTTCGCCCAGTTTGGCGCCCTCGCGGTGCACCAGCACCCCGACAAGGCCAAGGCTTCCCTCGCCGAGATGGGTGCCGTGTTCGACAAGCGCCGCCTGAACCTCCTCGCCGGCCTCAACGCCATCCCCGGCCTGACCTGTTACCGTTCGCAGGGCGCCTTCTACCTCTTCCCGAACATCAAGTCCTTCGGCCTGACCTCCACGCAGTTCGCTGACCGCCTCCTCGAGGAAGAGCTGATGGCTGTCGTCCCCGGTTCCGCGTTCGGCTCCGAAGGCTATATCCGCCTCAGCTACGCGACCTCCGACCAGGTCATCGCCCAGGGCCTCGAGCGCCTCGCTCGCTTCTGTTCTAAACTCAAGAAGTGATCGCCTAAGGCGATTACTTTTTTGTGCCTGTATGAGGTAGGGGCACGACCGCGTCGTGCCCTAGCTAAATCTATTCCACTAGGGCAGCACGCGGTGCTGCCCCTACCTCGGGTCAGGCCGGTTCTACGAGGATACACGGCATCCCGGCAGCGTCAGCCGCTTCCTTGCCGCGCGGGCTGTCTTCGATGACGACGCAGTCGGCGGGCTTCAGGCCGAGACGGTCCGCCGCGGCGAGAAAGAGGTCAGGGTGAGGCTTGGAGCGCACGGCGTCCTCGGCGGTGATGATGGCGTCGAAGAGATGCGTGATATCAATCTGCTTAAGGGTGGTAAACACGTGGTCGCGACGACCGGCGGAGGCGACAGCGGTCTTGTGACCGAGGCCGCGGACGTGGTGGACGACGGCGACGACCTCCGTGCGGGCGGTGACGTCCTTGGCGAGGTGCTCCTCGAGGAACTCATGACCGTCGGCGAGTAGCTGCTCGACGTTCAGGTCGAAGCCGAAATCGGCCTTGAGGCGTTTGCAGGTATCGACGGCGGACATGCCGCCCATCGAGCAGAAGAGGGGCCAGGGGAAGTCGAACGGGCGGCCGATCTGCTTGCCCACGATGTGCGTCCAGCTGCGGTGGTGGATCCACATGGAGGCCGCGAGCGTGCCGTCGCAGTCGAAGATCCAGCCCGGACGGGAGAGCAGGGCCGGGTCGAAGGGAATCATCTTGGACATGGCAATCAGCGCATTCCAGGGAAGCCGCCGCCAGGGAAGCCACCACCGGGCATGCCGCCGCGACCGCCGCCCATCTGACCCATGCGACGCATGAGTTCCTTGCCCTTGCCGCCCTTCATCATGCGCATCATGTCGCGCATCTGGGAGAATTGTTTAATCAGCGCGTTGACGTCGCTGACCTGGGTGCCAGAGCCCTTGGCGATGCGCAAGCGGCGCGAGCCGTTGAGGATTTCGGGGTTGCGACGCTCCTTCTTGGTCATCGAAAGCACGATGGCTTCGGTCTTGGCGAGGTGCTTCTCTTCCTTGGCGCCGACCTGGACATTACCCATGCCAGGCATCATCTTCATAATGTCGCCGAGCGGGCCCATCTTCTTCATCTGCGACATCTGTGCGAGGAAGTCTTCGAGATCGAAGTCGGCCTTCTTCATCTTCTCGGCCAGGCGTTCGGCTTCCTTGTGGTCGACGACCTCCTGGGCCTTCTCGACGAGGGAGACGACGTCGCCCATGCCCAGAATACGCTGGGCCATGCGGTCCGGGTGGAAGGTGTCGAAGTCCGAGGACTTCTCGCCCGTGCCCATGT
>CAXNEN010000207.1:0-3541 GCA_964201505.1 Opitutales bacterium | reverse complement strand
CAATCGGCTCAACGGCAGGTTGGGGATACCCACCCTCGAGACCAATCGATGCTTGGAGGGGCGTGTCATTGTAAACCTCCCCCTACTTCGGGCTTAACAATGGCCTCCGGGGGCCCTAGACAAGGGGTGTGCCGACTGCCCTCGCAGCTACTTCGTCCGCCCAGGACGCCCTCGATGCCGCCGACCGGCGCTTCGGGTGGCATCCGTTTACCCAGATGCGGGAATATCAGGACAACCCTCGCCTGCATCTTGTCCGAGGCGAAGGAAGCTGGCTGATCGACGGGGAAGGGCAGCGCTACCTCGACGGTAACGCTTCGGTGTGGACGAATGTCCACGGTCACAACGATCCTGACCTGAACCGCGCCTTGCGTGAACAGTCCGAGAAGATTGCCCACGTGACGCTCCTCGGTCTGAACCACCCAATCGCAACGGAGCTCGCCGAAGATCTCGCCGGCCTCACGAACGGAGCCCTGCCGCGCTGCTTCTACACCGACAACGGTAGCAACGCCGTCGAGGTCGCTCTGAAGCTTTCGTTCCAGTACTGGCAACTCGTCGGCCAGGAAACCAAGCGCGGGGTCATCTCGATGGACGGCGCCTACCATGGCGATACCTTCGGCACGATGGCCGTCGGCGAACGCTCCGAGTTCCACCGTCGCTTCAATCCCTGGCTCTTCGCCGCCCAGACTTTCCAGGCTCCAGTCCATTCCGAATGCGCCGGCAAGGTCGCCCGCTCCGACGCCTCCGCCTCGCTGGCCGCGCTTAAGGCCATCCTCGAGCGCGATGCCGCCACGACGGCCTGCCTGATCCTCGAGCCTCGCGTGCAAGGTGCCGCGGGTATGGTGCAGCAGCCAGCGGGCTTCGTGAAGGCGGTCGCCGCCCTTTGTCGTCAACACGGCGTGCACCTGATCCTCGACGAAGTCTTCACGGGATTCGGTCGCGTGGGCGCACTCACGGTCTCGGAACTCGAAGGCGTCGTCCCAGATTTCCTCTGCCTCGCGAAAGGCCTCGCTGCCGGCTACCTGCCACTGGCCGCGACGCTGACCTCCGAAAATATCTACCAGGCCTTCTTGGGCGCGTTCTCCGAAGGGAAGACCTTCTTCCACGGCCACACCTTCTCGGGTAACCCGCTTGGTTGTGCGGTCGCCCGCGAATCGTTGCGTAAGTTGAAGCCGATGCTCGCGTCGGGCCAAGTCGCCGACCGCGCGTCGCTGTTGGGACGCGAGATGGAAGCCGCCTTCGCCGGCCACGCCCACGTGCGCACGTTCCGTCAGCTGGGACTCACGGGCTCCGTCGAATTCAAGCCCGCCGCCGTCGATCGCTGGCCGACCGACACCCGTGCGGGTTATCGCGTCGCCTTGGCCGCGCGTCGCCACGGCCTCGTCATTCGTCCGCTCGGCGACTCGATCCTGTTCGTCCCACCGATCTCCATCCAAGCCGACGAAGTGAAGCACCTCGTCCGCGCCGTCCGACTCGCCATGGATGATATTCTGCCGAACCTCAAAGCAGACTAGGGCAGCACGCGGTGCTGCCCCTACCTTAAGCAATTTTCCTAACCGCCAACCGCTTACCGCCAACCGCTAAAACCTTCTATATATGCCCAACCTCACCGAAGCCCGAGCGCTCTACGACCTGCCGCTCAACACGCTGATTTTCAAGGCTCAGCAAGTCCACCAAGCTAACCAAGATCCGGCCGGCGTGCAGCTCTGCACGCTCAAGTCGATCAAGACGGGCGCTTGTCCGGAGGACTGCGCTTACTGCCCGCAGTCGGTGCACAATAACACCGGCCTCGAAAGCGAAGCCCTCATGGAGACGCAGGCCATCCTCGTCGACGCCCGTAAGGCCAAGGCCGGTGGTGCGACGCGCTTCTGCATGGGTGCCGCTTGGCGCCGCGTGAATGACGGCAAGCAGTTTGATAGCGTCCTTAATACGGTCGCAGGCGTGAAGGAGCTCGGCCTCGAAGTCTGCTGCACCCTCGGGATGGTCAGCGAAGCGCAGGCTGGGCGCCTCAAGCAGGCCGGTTGCGATGTCTATAACCACAACCTCGATACCTCGCGCGAGCACTACTCCAAGATCATCACCACGCGAACCTACGATGACCGACTCCAGACCCTCTCGAATGTCCGCAAGGCTGGCCTCGAAGTCTGCTCCGGTGGTATCCTTGGTATGGGCGAGACGGTTGACGATCGCATGAAGATGCTCGTCGAACTCGCGCAGCTCGACCCTCAGCCCGACTCCGTACCGATCAACGCGCTCGTCGCGGTTGAAGGCACGCCGCTCGCCGGACGCAAGTTCGTGGATACCATCGAATTCGTCCGCACCATCGCCGTGGCCCGTATCCTGATGCCGAAGGCGATGGTCCGCCTCTCCGCCGGCCGCGCCAACATGAACGACGAGACCCAAGCGCTGTGCTACCTCGCCGGCGCCAACTCGATCTTCCTTGGCGAAAAGCTTCTGACCACGGGTAACCCAGACATCGAAGAGGACATGAACCTCATGAAGCGTCTGGGCCTGCACCCGATGCACCCAGATGAAGCCCGCCGCATCCACCGCGGGGAGATTGCCCCGGCCTCCGCCCAGCCGGCCGCTTGGCCAAACGTCGCGGAATTTGCCAATGCCAACGCCACCGAAGAATCTTGCGACCAAGGCGGCTGCGGCTGCAAATAGGTTATGCCAGTCTTCTTCGTTACGGGTAGCGACACTGGCGTGGGCAAGACCCACGTCGCCGGCCTCCTCGCGCGTCGTATGGCGCGCGACGGCTTCACCCAGGTAATTAAACCTGTGGAATCTGGTGCGGCTGCGGGCCGTCCGGCGGACGCTCTCAAGGCCGCAGGGAAGTGGGCTGAGGCGCACACCTTGTTGACTCTACCTGCGCCCATCGCGCCGCTCGCTGCCGCGAAGAAGGCGCGCAAGCAACTCGACCTCGCCACGCTGCTCAAACTTTACCTCGCCGTTCCATCGGCGCCTTGCCGCGTCGTCGAAAGCGCCGGTGGCGTCGCCGTACCCATTGACCCGAAGGGGAAGGATTGGTCTGACTTTGCGGCGGCCATCAAGCCAATGGCAGTCATCATCGTGGTGGAAGATCGCCTGGGGGCCATCAACCAGGCCCGTCTCGCCATCGCTTACCTGCGTCGCCGTTACGATGGCCCGATGGGCGTGTGGCTGAACGCGATTAAGAAACCGACGCCCGCAGTGGCGGCGGCTAATCGTGCTGGCCTCGCCGATGCATGGATTCCGCTCTACGGAGAGTCTGGTCCCGGCAAGAAGCCGCCGCGTTTTCATTTCCTGCCGCGATGAACGTGGCTTTGCTCCAGCGTTTGCGTAAGTCTTTAGGCGAACGCCAGGGGTCCTCGCTCCGTCGGAAACTCGTCGCGCGGGCGGCGGATGATTCGCGCATCAACCTCGCCGATAATGATTACCTTGGCCTCTCTCTCGACCCGGTTGTGGTTGAAGCAGGCATCGCGGCGCTCCGCACTTGGGGCGCGTCGTCCTCGGCATCGCCGCTCGTGACGGGGTATACGCAGCTGCATCAGCAACTCGAACA
>CAXNEN010000206.1:0-3541 GCA_964201505.1 Opitutales bacterium | reverse complement strand
GGAGCGGTCATCGTGGCCTACACGGGTGCGTCGGGCTTCTGCACTGATCGAGTCTTCGTCTTAACCCTGCTGAGTTGCCTTGGCTTCGCCCTCTGCGTGCAGGTCGCCTGCAACTTCGCCAACGACCTCGGTGATTCGCTCCGCGGCGCGGATACGGCCGCGCGCATCGGCCCGCGCCGGGCCGTTTCCGCCGGCGATATTTCGCCCGCCGCCATGCGCCGCGGAATCTGGATTGCCTGCGCACTCGCCCTCGTCTGTGGCGCACCGGTCGCGCTGCTTTCGCCTTGGTTGCTGTTGGCCGGATTCCTGGCGATCGCCTGCGGACTCGCCTACACCCTTGGACCTTTCCCGTTGGCCTATCGCGGCCTCGGCGATGTCTTCGTCGTCGCTTGCTTCGGCGTGCAGGCCACCGTGCTGACGGCCTGGGCAATCAGCTTGGCGTGGAAGGTCGCCATCATGCCTTGGGCTCCTGCGCTCCTCGCCGGCCTCGGCCTCGGGCTGCTCGCCGACAACATCCTCGTCGCGAACAACGCGCGCGACTACGAGACCGACCGCGCCGTCGGTAAGCGGACCACGGTCGTCCGCTTCGGCCGGGGTTTCGCCCGTAATCTGCATGGCTTCAATTCACTCCTGGGGCTGGCTTGCCTCGGACATGTCTTTGGCTGGGCGCCCATGGTCTTGCTCCCCTTGGCCGTGTGGCAGCACCTCGCCTTCCGCAAGGCCGCCCAGCCCGCCGATTTCCTGCCGTTTCTGGGCCAGGCCGCCGTACTGATGCTTTTCGCGACGATCCTGTGCGTAACTGCCACTTGCCTCGGGTGGGTGCCGACTGGCAGCCTGTGGATGCGATGAGCCAGCCTAAGTCCCTCGCCGAACAGCTCGAAGCCCTCGTCAACGGCGGCGCTCGTCCGTCGTGGGACGAATACTTCATGGCCACCGCCGTGCTCGTCAGTTCGCGTTCCAGCTGCGATCGCCTGCACGTCGGTTGCATCATCGTCTCGACCGGTAAGCACCCGAACCGCCTCGTCGCCGCGGGTTACAATGGCTTCCTGCCGGGTGCGCCGCATGATTCGCATATCCGCGACGGCCATGAGCTTGCGACCGTCCATGCCGAGCAGAACGCCGTGGCCGACGCCGCCAAGCGCGGGGTCTCGTTGCAGGGTACCATCTGCTACGTCACCCACTTCCCGTGCGTGAACTGCGCCAAGATCCTCGCCGCCGCCGGCATCACCGAGGTCCGCTACCGTCACGACTATAAGAACGACTCGCTGGTCGCGGAGATGTTCGGCCAGGCCGGCGTGACGCTCACGCACCTCGAACGCTGATGGCCCGCGCTCCGCAGACCTTGGCGGGGCGATTGCTGGTTTCGCACCCGCAGTTACGCGACGATCATTTCCGCGAGACCGTCGTGTTGCTGCATACGCATGACGCCTTGGAAGGAGCTTTGGGCGTCATTGTGAATCGCCCGCTCGGTCGGGTGCTCGGACAGATTAAGTCCACCGCGGAGCTTAAGCCGCTGGACGACGTTCCGCTCTTCGAAGGCGGCCCGGTGGCGACCGATCGTTTGGCGTTCGGTGGATGGCGCTTTCCACCCCAAGCCGAACCGGAGGTCCGCTTCGGGCTGGATCAGGAAGAAGCGGTGCTGCTCGCCCGCGACGGGCGCTTTCAGCTTTCCGCCTACATCGGCTACGCTGGCTGGTCGCCTGGCCAGCTGGAGAACGAGTTGAAGATGAATGCTTGGGTCGTCTGTCCGTTCGATGCGTCATGCGCGGCGCTCGAAGGAGTGGACCTTTGGAAGAAGCTACTCGAACGCCACCGCCCGGAGCTGCGGCTCGAGGCAGATTCGCCGGAGAATCCGGGACTAAATTAGCGGGCCGTCGAGAGGAGGATTTCGACGTTCTGCTGGAGCAATTCGCCGGCGGAACGTCCATCTGGTGCGAGCATCTTGCGTTGGATCAGTTGCGCGCGCTGGGCCTGGTCGAGTTCCATGAGGCGCCAGCGTCCAACTGGTAGTTCTGGGTCGGTGGATTCGAGCGCCGTCCACCTGAGCGGCATGCCTTGCCAGGAAAATTCGACGAACCAGTGGGAAGTGCGGGCACCCTCGCCGCGGCTGAGCATCGGATAGCGCTTCACAAAGTCCGGGGTCTTCGCTGTGCGCATCACGACGGAGAGAGCGACCGGCTGGCGGCGGACGGCGGCAAGGAGGTTGGGATTCTTCTCCCCGAGTACCAGGAGGGGGTCCATCCCGATTAGGTTCTGGCCATTCCAAAGGCTGTGCTGGTTGGGGCTTTTCCGGTTCTCGGGCTGGGCCGCATACCAGTTGTTGAAGCCTGTCGAAAGGAGGAGGCCCACCTCGAAGTGTAGGTGCGCCCGGTCTTTCGTGATGGCGCTGACCCCGGCTGACGTATGGCCCATCAGGGCGATCGGCGTGCCTCGGCGGACCCCGGCGCCGACTTTCAAGGCTGGTTCGATCTTCGCGAGGTGGGCGTAGAGCGTGTAGACGGCGAGTTCCGCATCAGGGTGGACGAGCACCACATATTTGCCATACGGCCCGTTGACGTGCGGGTTGATGTAGGCGACCTGGCCGTCCATCGCGGCGAGCACGAGGTCGAGCGGTTCGCCGGCGGGATTGAGCGCAACCGGTTTGATGTCGATGCCTTCGTGGAAGCGCTTGCCCTCCTCGCGGACCATGCCGAACAAGGCCGACTCGGGCTTGCCGGAGATGGTCGGTTGCAGGAAGTCTTCCGGATCCCGCAAGACCGCACGATCCATCGACGTCGGCCACGAGACTTCCGTGGCGAAGAGGGGGGTCGTCGCAAGGGCGACGAAAAAGAGGAGGAGTCGGCGGCTCCGCAGGCTCACTTGCGTTCGGCTTCCTTGATCTTACGGATCTTGAGCGCCGAGATGTTCAGCCGCTTGCTGATGTCCATCACCGCCTCCGTATTCGAGAGACCCTTCTTCTCGACGTGGAACATCAGGTTACCATCGCTAATCTGGCGGTCGATCGGCATGATGCCGACGGCATCGGAGTTGATGACCAGGACGAAGCGGCGACCGACGGCCTCACGGCTGAAATTCATCACGTCAATCGCGCCCTGGCGGTCGAGCTGGACGAGCAGGAATTCCTGGCGGAGGTCGGGGTCGCCGCTGGTGATCGGGTGCGTGGCGAGGATCTCCTCGGCCGGGACGAGTGCACGGGTTAGCACCGTGATGGGGATGCCGCTCACAGGCAGGCGGACCTCCTGCTTCAGCGAGCCGCCGATTGAGGACGAGGCTTCGACGAAGACCGAGGCAATCTCATCGGGCATATCGGTATTCTTGCAACCGGCGAGAAGCAGGGCGCAGAGGGCGAGGGCGAGGTGGGGGAAAGTCATGGAAGATTAGCTGACGAGCAGGTCGAGGGAAGTGCCGACCTGCAGGATGTGGGCGGGCTGGAGGTCCAGCACCGGCACGAGGTAGGTCTGCTTGGTGGCCGCATGCACGTACGTCATCAGGCCTTTGTCGGCGACGCCGAGCTGCTTGATGATGCGCTTGCGCTCCAGGA